>JBAIXJ010000502.1:0-6780 GCA_037916645.1 Opitutales bacterium
ACGGCGCCGACCCAGCCCGTGCCGGAGTGGCCGGAGCCCTTCGCGCGGCAGACAGTCACCCCCGACGACGTCAGCCCCTACGCCGGCAACCGCGCCGAGCTGCGCGCGGAAATCGAGCGGGCGCACCGGGGCGCCTTCCAGCCGTTCGGCAAGGACGATACGATATTGTTTCCCGGCTTCGACGGCGGCGCGGAGTGGGGCGGGCCGGCGGTCGATCCGGACGGCATCCTTTACGTGAATGCCAACGAAATGGCCTGGGTGGCCCGCTTGAAGGACGCGGTGCGGCCGAACTCGGCAGACGGCCCCGGCTTGGGCGGGCGGCTGTACGCCACGTACTGCGTCACGTGCCACGGTCCGGAGCGCCGCGGCAATCCGGCGAGCGGCATCCCCTCGCTCGTCGACCTCGGCCGGCGCAAGACGCGCGACGAGGTCGTCCGGGTGATCGTCACCGGCAAGGACCGGATGCCGGGCTTTCCGACGGTGCCGGAGGCGCAGCGGCAGGTGCTGGTGGATTTCTTGTTTGGGACGGAGACGGTCGGGAGCGGTGCGGCGGCGGTGGCGGCGGCTCCGGATTCCGACCGCAACTACGCACCCTATGAGCTCGACGGGTACGTGCGCTTTGTCGACCGCAAGGGGTACCCGGCGATCCGCCCGCCGTGGGGCTCGCTCACCGCCATCAACCTGAACACCGGCGCCCGGGTCTGGCAGATCACGCTCGGCAACTTCAGGGAGCTGTCGCCCGCGGGAAACCCGCCGACGGGGACGGAGAACTACGGCGGGCCGGTGGCGACAGCGGGCGGGCTGCTGTTCATCGCCGCGACGAAGGACGGGATGTTGCGCGCGTTCGACCGGGCGACGGGCCGGCTGCGGTGGGAGACCGAGCTGCCGGCGGGAGGCTTTGCCACGCCGAGCACCTACCTGGCCGGGGGCAGGCAATACGTCGTCGTCGCCTGCGGCGGGGCCAAGCTCGGCACGAAGCCAGGCGACAGCTACGTCGCGTTCGCGCTGCCGCCCGGACAGTGAGTCTTGGGTTTTGAGTCCTGGGTCTTGGGTTGAACACCAGAAGTCCGAATCGGCGCGCCGTGGCCGCCGAGGTGACGAGGCGGAATGTTGCGTGATCGTCCGAGACCAGCCTCCAGGCGTCGGCTGCTACCTCTGCCAACCCAAGACCCAAGACTCAGGACGCTGAACCGTCACGGCGCCGGCGTCGCCGGCACCGCGCCGCCGCCGTCCTCCTGCAGGCTGATCAGGGCGAGCAGGGCGCCCCAATGGTAGAACCGGTCGCTTGAGCTGACGTCGTCGCCCCCGCCGGTGAGAGCGTTGTAGTTCTCGTGGACGTGGCCCTGACGCCTCCACTCCTGATCGAAGAGGGCGAGCGATTTCTCCGCGAGCTGCCGGCGCGCGGCCGGCTGGTCGTAATTCCGCAGGCCGAGGTAGACGAGCCAGTTCATCGGGCCCCAGATCCGCCCCCGCCAGTATTCCTGGTCGCGAAACGCCGGGTCCGTTCGCGCGATCGAGGGGATCACCCAGTCGCCCCAGAACTCGGCGGGATTCAGCAGGTGCTCGCGGACCATCCGGTCGGCCTGGCGTGCGGTGGCCGCCCGCGCCAGCAGGGGATAGAAGTTCGTCGGCGACAGCCGCGGGCTGAGCCGGCCGGTGGCCAGGTTCTTGTTCAGAAACATCCCGGTCGGTTCGTCCCAAAGCGTCTGCAACGCGGCGCGGTACTTCTCGGCCCGGGCTTCTAATTCCTGTTCCTCCGGCTGGCGCCGCAGCACCGCCGCGATTTCGGCCAGGGCGTCGCAGTCGGCCGCGTACAGGCTCGTCAGGCCGACGTCCGCCAGCAGCATCCGGCCGCTCTTGGCGTCGAAGGGCGCGTCGTCGTACATCGGGCTGTTGTCGAGGCCCGATTCGTATTTGGCACCCTGCAGGGTCCCGACCGAGGGATCGTCCGGGTTCACCGGCGTCGCCGACCCATCGGTGGCCCAGACGAGCAAACCGTCGATCTGCCGGTGCCGGTCCCACCACCGGTTCCAGGTCAGCAGTGCCGGAAAGGCGTCGCGCAGAACCCAGGCGTCGCGGAACCGGCGGTGGAGGTCCCGCAGCGTGATCGCGCCGACCGGCGGCTCGGAGCGGTCGAAGCTTTTCCAACCACCCGCCCGCGCAAAGTTGGGCACGAAACCGTCCGCGGTCGACTCCCGCAGCGCCTCGAGGGCGTTGGCGTACGCGAGATCACGGCTGCCGATCGCGGCCAGCGCGCCCGCAAAGAACGTGTCCCAGTCGAAGAGCACGTACCCGCCCCACTGCACCGACCACACCCGGCTGACGGGCGAAATCACGCGCGACCGCGGCGGGTCGAAGATCGTGTCCCAGCCCAGCACCGTCTCGATCGCCGCGGCGGCGTCGGTGCGCGCCGGACGCTCGCGCTCCAGGACCGCGCGAATCTCGTCGACCGATCGGGGGCGGCCCGTGCTGACGCCGATGGGGCCGTCGAACGCCGCCGCGAAATACGGGGTGGCGACCGGGACCGCCGCGAACGGCTGCGGTCTCCCGGTCCAGTACACCGGGATCCGGCGCGCCGGGTTCGCGAACTCGAGGTGATCGCCCGCCCAAGCGACGCCGCCGGGCCGGTTCCAGAGCACGCCGGCGGAGACGACCAGCGTGGGCGGGAGCGACGTTCCCGAGGAGATCGGCGTGGCCAACAGGACCAGGTCGCCGCCGTCGTGCGCAGTCTGGAGGAGGAATTCGTGCTTCCGCCACGTGGCGCGCAGTTCGGTGTAGCTGCCGTTCCAGGTGTGCGGGCCCGGCACCACCTGCTCGTCGTCCCGGCCCTGGCGTCCGATCAGCAGGTCGGACAGGAACGCGTCGGCATTCAGGGCGGAGTTGTGCTTGAGGCCGACGCGGAGGGTGAAGCCCTCGGGCAGCAGAACCTGCGCGGCGACGCTGTGCACGTCCCAGGTGTTCCAGCCCTGCGCCAGTCGCTGCTGCACCGCCTCGTACTCAGGCGAACGGGGTTCCGCGGCCGAGAGAGCGAGGGGAAGCAGGGGCAGACAAATCCAGAAAGACAGCCGCCGCCGGGTCGGGAGGTTCATGATCGTCGCAGGCAACGCTTCCACTGCCGCACCCGCAGCCTTTCGGTTTCCACGGACAATGGCGAGGTGTTTGCGGCGGCCCGTTTGCAGTTTCTCCGGGAGTGCCGACAGTGGCATCCCGGAACCCGCTCCCCCGATGGAACCACCGCCCGCGACCGCTCTGAATCCGCAAGCGAAGCAGATGGCCGATGAATCCATGGTCCGCACGCTCGACGCGCAGACGCGGGCGATCTGGCCGCAGGAGGTCAAGTTCTTCGATCGCTATGCGCTCCCCGACGCCCCGCACATCCTGGACGCCGGGTGCGGCACCGGCGAGGCGACGTGGCGCCTGGCGGAACGGTTTCCGCAGGCGCGCGTGCTGGGCGTCGACGTCCTCGACGCGAGCCTCGACCGGGCGCGCGCCCGCTGCCGGCACCTCGGGGCCCGCGTCGCCTTCGAGAACCGCAGCGTCTACGGCCTGGGGCTCCCGGACCACCGCTTCGACCTGACTGTCTGCCGCCACGTGATCCATTCGATCCCTCACGCCGGCCAGGTGCTGGCCGAGCTGGTGCGGGTGACCCGGCCCGGCGGGTATCTTCACCTCATCTCCGAGGACTACGGCATGGTGCACTTCGAGCAAGGCGGGCTGGATCTGCGTGAATTCTGGCATGTCACCCCCGCGGCCTTCGGCGCGGCGATGGGGACGGACCTCTATGCGGGCCGGCACAGCTTCGGCCACCTGACCCGCCTCGGGCTGGAGCAGATCACCATCGACTATGTGATCGTCGACACCGTGCGCGTGCCGCGGGAGGTGTTCGCCGCGATGTTCGAGGCGTGGCGCGACGGCTATGTCGAACCGATCGGGCAGCATACCCCGTGTTCGAGCGAGGCGGCGCGCGCCTGCTTCGACCAGATGATCGCCCACGTGCGCGACCCGCAGCGCTATGCCGTCTGGATGGTCCCGGTCGTCAGCGCACGCGTCCCCGCCGTCGGCAAAAGCCCTCCCCCGCACTCCCCATCATCCTCAACTCACAACGCCCATGGCCACCCTCATCACCCGCAACGGAAAGCATGAACACAAGGTCGTCTCGCGCGACGCCTGGCTCCGCGCCCGCAAGCGCCTCCTCGTCGAGGAGAAGCGACTCTTCCGCCTCCACGACCGGCTGAAGGAGAAGCGCCGGGCGCTGCCCTGGGTCAAGGTCGAGAAGAAATACGTCTTCGACGGACCCGACGGAAAGGAGTCGCTCGCCGACCTCTTCGCCGGCAGGAGCCAGCTCGTCGTCTATCATTTCATGTTCGACCCGGCCGAAAAGGAGGGCTGCCCGCACTGCTCCTTCTGGGCCGACCACTACGACAGCGTGAATCACCACATCGGGCAGCGCGACACGACGTTCGTCGTCGTCTCCCGCGCGCCGTGGAAGACCCTGCGCGCCTTCCGGAAGCGGATGGGCTGGAGATTCAAGTGGGTCTCCTCCGGCGGCAACGACTTCAACTACGACTTCGGGGCCTCATTCACGCCGGAGCAGATCGCGGGCGGCCGGGCAGTGTACAACTACGCGCCGGTGCCGGCCGATTTCACGGACATGTCCGACCGGGAGGGGGCGAGCGCCTTCTACCGGGACAAGTCCGGCGCGGTCTATCACACCTATTCGACGTTCGCGCGGGGCATCGACCTGCTCAACACCACCTACAACGTCCTCGACCTGACGGCCAAGGGCCGGGACGAGCATCCCGACATGGCGCAGGATTGGGTGCGGTATCACGACCGCTACCCGGCGAGGAAGTGACAAGTAGCAAGTAACAAGAGCCTGCGGCGCTTTGGTCTTGGGTTTTGAGTCTCGGGTCTTGGGTTGAAGGCCCGATCACGCCCCGGGGGGCCAAATATCCGCCGTCCAGATCGGACCACAGAACCCAAGACCAAAAACCCAAGACTCAAGACCAACGTATCGCGCGCCGCGACCGCGTCTTCAGACTGCGGCGACCGCTTCCATCTCGACGAGCAGGTCGTGGCGGCAGACGTCGGCCAGCACGCAGACCTTGGGGAAGCTGGGGATATTCAGCAGGCGGCTGACCTTCATCCACGATTCCCAGGCACTGCGGTCCTTGCAGAAGAGCGTGGCCGAGGTGATGTTCGCGAGGCTGCCGCCCTGCTCCTCCAGAATCGCGGCGATGCACATGAGCGTCTCGAGGCTCTGCATCTCGGCGTCGCCGACGTGCACGCTGGCGCCGGCCGAGTTGATGCTGGCCGTGCCGGAGACGTGCACGGTCCGCCGGCCCTCGATCTCGAGCGTCATGCCCCGCGAGAACGCGGAGCCGTAGTTGAACGACGAGTCCTGGCGCGTGCTCCGGCGGATGGGCAGCGCCGCCGCGCGGTCCGGGCCCTCGCTCTCCAGCGCCAGCAGGTCCATGAGGCATTCCTCGTTGTCCGAGAAGCCCTGGATGCCGGTGCTCGCCGGAAACGCCGGGCCGCCCTTCAACCCGAGCCCGGCGGGCCGGTAGTGCGAGGTCCGCACCTCGTTGAATTCGCCGTACCACTCGAGCAGGCGGGCGAGGTAGATCCAGGTCCGCATGACCTGGCGATACTCGAAGCCCTGCGCCTTCAAGCCGGCGCTGGCGTTGAGGAACATCTGCTGCGCCTGCGCGACGGCGCCCTTCGCGAGCATGCCGCCGGGGCGGGTGCCGCGGACGGAGGCCAGGTGGAGCATCCGGAAACCGCGGCCGGTCAGTAGGCGGCCCCGGCCGGCGGCCGGGCTTTCGACGGTGGTGACGCTCGTCCGCCGGTCGTGCGGCACGATGCCCCAGATCTGGACGCCGGCGAATTCATTGTGCTGCAGCGGCGCCCCTTGGATCCACGTCGCCGGCACACTGAGGTCGAGCTCCTCGCGGCGGTATGCGGCCTCGCGCCGCTTGAGCACCTCCTCGCGGACGGACGACAGGCCGTAAAGCTTCTCCTGGATCGGCTGGATCCCGCGCTCTGCGATCACCGACGCAACCTGCGCCAGCAGCTCGTCGGCCATCGCGGCCGTGTTGCCCACGCGCTCGACGGTGCCGGTCAGGTGGACCTCGGTGAACGAGTCCTTCTCGGCCGTGCGCATCTCGACCCGGCAGCCGCTGGGCGGCGCCGCGACCCGGTCGTCCCGGGATGGCTCGCCGCGGGGCGGGGCCGCCAGCGTGCCCGTGGGCGCGCCGGACGCTTCCTGGGCCAGTTGCCGGATGTTTTTCATGAAGGAGGGGGGTGCGATGGTGCCAGTCCGAACGACCGGAGGGTCATCTTTTGGCGCAGACCAAAGCCGGGGCGGGTGCGGCCGCTGCAAGGCCAAGGAAACCGGATCGTTTCATGAGGTTGGGTCAGGCCGATGGAGGGCAATGCCATCGGGAAGCGGAGTCCCTCCTTCATGACCCCGCTGCCAATGGCGGAAACACTTCTGGGGCCAGTTGCCGGCGCGGCGGGGCCAATCGCGCCGGGCCGATGCCGGACCGGGGCGGGATGTCGGACCAATCCGTGGACGGTTTGGCTTCTTGTGGGCAGCGAGCTTGCTCGCGCTCGCGATTTCGGGTTTCGGCGCCAGCGAGCCCGTTCGACTTCGCTCAGGACCCCGAGCAAGGTCGAGGGGCTGGCGCCCTACGAGAAGAAACAAATCGCGCGGCGAACCCGAAATCGGTGCGGTCCCCGCTCCGTTCAGAATTCCAGCGGGACGCGCACCACGATGCC
>JBAIXJ010000503.1:0-1987 GCA_037916645.1 Opitutales bacterium
GACTACCTGGCGCAGCAGAACGTCGCCGACTTTGTCGCCGCGGCCGATCGCTATTTGGCCATCCTGCAGCGCCTGTATTCGGCGTGGCAACAGGCTCCCCACACCGGCACATCAGACTCGTCCGCCAACGGTAATGCGATGCCGGACCTGATGGATCTGGATCGGGCGGTGGCCGATTACTGCGCCCGTCAGGGTTTCGCGGAACCGGACGGAATCGAGGAGCGGATGGGGCTCCATCTTGCGGCGATCGCGGAATGGCTGGAGCAGGCGACCGGCGGCAGGGCGGACCCTACGCCGTAGCGGATTCGCGACGGGACGCCAATTGCCGCCACCGCCTTCACTGCCCGCGCATAGTCGCCGCTCTAGCGGTCAGCCGGCAATGGCGTGGCGCCGGGCGGTTTCAGTGAACCGGTGAAACACCAGCGCCGACTCAATCCTGCCAGACGGTGACGCCGGCGGTGGGGACTTCGCGGGCACCGATCAGGACGGAGGCTCCGGCCGGAATCGGCGCGGCCTGCGGCTGCTCCGTGAAATTCGTCGCCACCCAGAAGCCATCGCGCCAATCCACCAGGAACCCGTCGGCGAAATCCTCGACCGCAACGCCTGCGCGATGGAACACGCCGTGGACCAGGGCGGCTTCGAGATCGCCGTTGAGCGAATCCACCCCGATGTAGGTCACGTCGCCGCGCCCCAGCTTCCGCGTCACCGCGGCCACCCCGCCGGCGTAGTATTGATCAGCGTAGCGGGCCAGCGTCGTCGTGCCCTCGTTCGGCGCGAGCACTTCGCCCCATGAAGCCCAGTCATACGTCGAGTCCCCGGCCTTCACGTGGCCGACATACGGCGCCGGCAGCGTGTCGTAGAACGAGATCTTCGCGCCGATCAGCCCGAGGATCGGCTCCGCCCACGGCCCCTCCCAGAGGTGGCCGTCGCGGTCCTTCTGGCCCGTGCGGCAGGTGATGATCAGGTGCCCGCCGTTTTCGGCATAGTCCTTCCATCGTTGTACCAGCGCCTCGTCGACGATCTGGCACGCGGGCACGACCAGGAACGGATAGCGGCTGAAATCCTTGTCCTCCGTGATGACATCCACCGGCGCGCCGACCCGCTTCAGCGCCCGGTACTGCTTGAGCAGGTGGGCGTAGGTGTCCCACCGGATGTTTTGCTTGTGGTTGTCCAAATCCCACCGGCTGTCGCGATCATAGAGCAGGGCGGTGCGGCGGGCGGCATAGGCGGCCGGCACGGGCGCGTCGGGCCGCCGGTGCTGGCGGAGCAGGATCATCTCCCGCTCGGCCTGCGCGTACTGCTCGCCGCCGGTCGTGGGCGTCACCCCGTCGCTGCCGACCAGCCCGTAATGGTAGAGCTCGGCCCCGGCGAGCGGCTCGCGGTAGCGGTAGGTGCAGACCAGCTTGGCGCCGCCGGCGAAGGCGCGCAGGAGCCACAGGTGCACCGCGCCGGGATACGGCTGCGGGTTGACGTCGCCCCAGTTCACCTGCCCGGGCTGCAGCTCCATGATGCCCGTCAGCCCGTTGATCGTGCGGTGAAAGTCGGTGGCGAACGAGAGCGTGGCCGCGCTTCCGAGGCGGAAACCCAGCGGGCCCTCGTTGAGGTTGCCGTGCGCCGGGTAGATCGTCCACGTGATGATGTCCAGGTCGCCGCCCGAGAGCGCCGGATTCACGGCCCCGAAGTCGTGCATGAAGTTCGTGGTGATCCACTGGCGCTGGCCGCAGGACTCGCGCAGGACCCCGGCCTGGAAGCGCAGGTAGTCCGCGGCGGTGTCGGCGAACCACCGCTGCGCGTCGAGCACGGCGTGCGGATTGAGCTGCGCCACCAACTCCTGCGCATTCGGGATCCTGATCTGGTCGAAGCCCGGGTACATCTGCGACCAGAAGGCGTCGCCCCACGCACGGTTGAGCGCGTCGATGGTGCCGTATTTCTTCCGCAGCCAGGCGCGGAAGGCGGCCTGGCACGAGTCGCAGTAGCAGGGCTCCTT
>JBAIXJ010000504.1:0-3620 GCA_037916645.1 Opitutales bacterium
GCCCTACCAGCTGCCGGCCGGTCCGCCCACGGCCGGCGAGACCCGCCCCGACGGCGATCCGGCCCGCGAGGTGCCGCCCGACCGGCGCGAATGGGCAGTCTTCAATCTCGCCCTCCGGCCATGAAGGTCGCCTTCAGGGGGCGCGTCGGGCCACCGCGGGCGGCTGGGCGGCGCCCGGGCGGCTTTACGCTCCTCGAGTTGCTCGTCGCCGCGTCCATCACGGTCATCCTGGCCGGCTTGGTGCTGTCGGTGGTTTCGGCGGCGCTCGCGAATTGGAACCGGACGGCTGGGCGCCTGGGGGCGGCCGCGCAGGCCCGCGTTGCGCTGGATCAGTTGACTCAGGACCTGCAGGGGGCTCTGGCGGGTTCGGATGGAGGCGTGTGGCTGGCCGCGGCCGTGCTGCCCGACACCAGGCTGTCCGGCCGGTGGCAGGCCGCCGCGGTCCCGGGTCACGCCAAACCCGCCAACGCCCACCGCCGCACGCTGGACCTTGCGGCCGAGCGGATCGAGGATGCGCGATTCGGCGTGGCCGGCGTGTGGCTGCGCTTCTTCACCACGAAACCGGACACGGAAGCCAGCGGTGCCGACCTTTCCGCGCCGGTCGCCGTGGGCTACCAGATCGTCCGCCAGAATCCGACTTCAAGCGCCGGCGCCGAGCCCAGGTATCTGCTCTTTCGCGGCGAGGTCAGGCGCACCCGCAGCGCCGGCGGGTCGCCCGGCACGTTTGAGGCCGGCTATGATCTCGACCCGCGGGCCTCGCCCGCCACGCCCTACATGGCCGGCAACGCCACCGCCGGGGATCCGGGCAATCTGATCCGTCCTCCCCTGAGTTCCGTGCTGGCCGACAATGTCATCGACTTCGGCGTCCGGCTGTACGTCCGCGAGGACGCGAACCTGCGGCTGGTTTTCCCGGCCCGGCCCGCCCTCCTCGGCGCGGAGCCCGCGGCCGGGGAATTGTCCGCCGCCGCACCGCCGTCGTCGGAAACGGAGCACCTGGCGCGCGGGGTTGCTCCGGCGCCCGAGGACCACTATCGGCACGCCTTTCCAGGCGTGGCGGAGATCATGATTCGCGTGCTCACCGAGGAGGGCGCCCGGGTCATCGGGGCCTACGAGTCGGGACGCTTGACGCCGCCGTCCGGCGTGTCGACGGCCGACTATTGGTGGGCGCTGGCCGAGCAGCACTCCGAGGTTTTCACCCGCCGCATCACGCTTCTGGCGCGGCCCCTTTGACCCGGCGCCGGCCCCCGATCGGAGGGTGCCCGGGCGCCCCGTCA
This sequence comes from Opitutales bacterium, assembly GCA_037916645.1. Classification (GTDB taxonomy): domain Bacteria; phylum Verrucomicrobiota; class Verrucomicrobiia; order Opitutales; family Opitutaceae; genus Fen-1467. The sequence goes on from JBAIXJ010000504.1 coordinate 1,275, forward strand.
TGCCGTCGCGGCCGGGTGCGGTCGGGTCAGCGCCGCTTCGATTTCCACCACCAGGTCGGCGCGGCAGATGTCGGCGTGCAGATAAATCACGTGGTCGCCGGCCCGCAACAGCGCGGCTTCCAGCCTGTTCACCACCACGCTGAGGTCCTGCCGATGCCGCAGATAGACCTTGAACCTCCGTTGCCAGCCGCCGCCGGCGCCGAGCGACGGTCCGACGCCCGCGGCTTCGCCGATCAGCCGCAGGTTGTCGAGGGTGCAGGCCACCTGGCGGTCGAGCGCTCCGGGAGCCACCGTGAGGTGGCCGCGGATGGCGGCCGTGCCGGAGATGAAGACATGCGTGGCGCCGGTGGTGGCGGCCACCGTGGCCCGGGAGAAACTCGGGGGGCGTGGGCCGTGTTCCGTCGGGTATTCGAATGCCGGGACCTGGGCCGGGTTTTCAAAATGCCGGCCCGGTTCCGGGCCGGCAACAAAGGCCACGGCGATCGGTCCGGCCGCGGCTCCGACCGCAGAGCTGGCCGGAAGCATCCGCTGAAAGGCCGGCCCGAAGTGCGCCTCAAAGGCCAGGGACCGCGCCCGGCAAAAGCTCCGATAGTTTTCAAGTCCACCCGCGACGCCGTTGATGTGCGGAACGTAATTCCACAGCCGGTAGAGGTGCAGCCCGGTCGTCGCGGCGAAAAGGCGGTGAAAGGCGTCGCTGGTCGCCGCTTCCAGGCCGAGGGGGCTGCGTCCAAGCACAAAGCCGCCGGTCAGCTCTCCGTTCCGGAAAAGACACAGATTGTTGCCAGAGATGGCCGGCTCGGCCTCGGCCAGCAACGGTTCGCGATCGTCGCCCCCCAGGACGCCGACGGCGACCCGCAGCGCCGGCAGGTCGGCGCCGTTCTCGATCTGTGCGGCGGACCCGCCGAACCGCACCTGGCAGAAGGCGGCGGAGTCGCGTGAGGGGGCGGAACGCATGCGGTGCCGGTGCGAAACCCTAACAGCCGGCGGCGCCACGCCTCGCGGGAGCGGTCCTATTTGGCGACGCCATAGGACGCTTCCGTGATCGCCTTGGTGATGTCCTTCTTGAGGTAGTTGAGCCAGCCGGTGGGCTGTTCGGGCTTCTTGCGGTTGCCGCTCTTGTCCACCTCATACCCGACGCAGTAGGCCTCGACCGACTTCTCGGTGATCTGGAATGTCACGGTGGCCTCGTTCTTCCGGTGCAGGAGATAGACGATCACCTTGGTCTCGTTGTCTTCCTTCACGCTCCATTCGCGAGCGATCGCCACCCGGACGACGGCGTCATGGATCTGCTTGAGGGAAAGTTTTCCTTCCGGAACGCTGATGGTGAACGCGAGCGGCCCCATCTCTGAAGAGGCATCATCGGCAGCGCGGAGGATGGGGGCAACCGCCACCGCGGCGAAGATGGCCAAAACCGGCAGGAGGGTGCGCAGAATGCGGGGCAAACAGAAAGCAGGGGCAGTCATGATGCCGGGAGCAGATACCGGCCGGAAAAACCGGGCAAGAAATAATTGGGAAACCCCGGGCTGGAATTCCGTCGGTGATCTGGAATTTCCCAGCCTCAGCCGAATACCTGCCGCCGCAGTGCCTCGGTGTCGGTTTTGCCGCGCGCCGTGGTGGGGAACTCGGGCAGCAGGAGCCAGTGCTTCGGCGTCTTCCAGGAGGCGGTGTCCGCGCGCAGCTCCCGGCGCAAGTCGTCCAGCTTCCGGTCCGTGGCGAGCGCGGCGCCGATCGGCCCCTCGGTCTCTGTGCGGGTGCCGACCCAGACGTCGCGCACGCCGGCCAGCCGCCGCAGGCGCGCGGCGACCTCGCCGAGGTTCACCCGCCGGCCGGCGACCTTGACCGTCGATCCGCGCCGGCCGAGGAGGCGGATCTCGCCGCGGGCGTCGATCAAGGCCAGATCAGGCGGCACCCAGCCGCCGAGGCGGCCGACCCGCCGGCGGTTGCCATGGGTGAACACCGCGGCGCTGGCGACGCGGATCCGCTGCCCGCGGAGCCGCGTCACCCGCACGGCCGCCATCGGCCGGCCCACGCTGCGGCCGGCGAGGGTCGCCTCGCCGGTCCGGTCGTAGGAGATGCCGCCGGTTTCGCTGGAGCCGTAGAATCCGTGGATGCGGCGGTGGAAACGCGCGGCGAAGGCTTGCGCCACCTCGGGTGCCAGGGGCGCTCCGGCGGAGATCGCGAGCCGCAGGCTGGCCAAATCCGCCGGGTCGATGTCCGACAGGGTGAGGCCGCGGAAGACGGGCGGAACGCCCGGCAGCACCGTCGGATGCCAGCGGGCGAAATCGCCGGCGATGACCTGCGGGAGCGGATAGGAGCCGGCCACGAGCGCCACTCCTTGGGCCAGGA
>JBAIXJ010000505.1:0-4812 GCA_037916645.1 Opitutales bacterium
CAGATCCTGGCGAAAAAAAGAACCGGACCGGCGTCGATCGGGGTGCCTGCAAAACGCCGCCATAAACAGCCTGCCGCCATCCATGAGTGGCGCCCCGTTTGAACGCGATGGTGGCCCGTGCTCCCCAACAAGGCAGAGCACCTGTCGCCCAGGGCGCCCACGCCGAGGATGACAGGCAACCGACAGGTAAACTCCGACTGACACTCCGGCCGGCCTGTCCGGGAGGACGCACCGCGCCGGACCGCGGACTTTGCGCCTTGATTGCCGGCAGTGCCTGAACGATAGGATGGGGCTGCCCGCAAGCCTGCCCCTTTCCCTCCAGCCATGAACATACCCTCCCCGGCGGTGCGCTTCGTCGGTGTCCGCCTCTTCATCATGATGGTGCTCCAGTTCTTCATCTGGGGCGCCTGGCTGCCCCTGGTGTGGACCTACATGGGCGGTCTCGGGTTCTCCGGCCCGCAGATCGCCTGGGTGGGCAGCGGCTTCGGGCTCGCGTCGATCCTGGCGATCTTTTTCGGCAACCAGTTTGTCGACCGGACATTTTCCGCCGAGCGCTTCATGGCCGGCAGCCACCTGGTCGGCGGGCTCGCGATGATCGGCCTCTATTTCGCGCGGGACTTCTGGCCGTTCTTTGCGCTGATGCTCGTGCACTCGATCTGCTATGTGCCGACGATCTCGGTCGCGAACTCGCTCGCCTTCTCGCACCTGAAGGACGCCCGGCGCGAGTTCGGGCTGGTGCGGATGGGAGGCACGATCGGCTGGATCATCGCCTCATGGCCGCTGTATTTCGTGCTGCAAGGCGTGCAGGGGGCGGCCCTGCAGCATGCGATCAGCTATATCTTCATCGTGGCCGGCGGCGCGTCGCTGGCCCTGGCGGCATTCAGCCTGGCGCTGCCGCACACGCCCCCGCGGACGGTGGCCGAGGGCGCGGGCGAAAAGCTCGCCTGGTGGGAGGCGCTCAAGGTCCTGGTGGGGACTCCCTTCCTGCTCGTGCTGTTCGTCGTGACCCTGGTCGACTCGACCATCCACAACGGCTACTTCCTCCTCGCGGGCGGTTTCCTCGGGCAGATCGGCATCAAATCGGAGAACATCATGCCGATCATGAGCATCGGCCAGGTGGCGGAGATCCTGACCATGGCGGCTCTCGGGCTATGCCTCAAGCGGCTGGGCTGGAAGTGGACGATGATCGTCGGCATCTGCGGGCACGCGGCCCGGTTCCTGGTCTTCTCCCTCTTCAGCGCGTACGTGCCGGCGGTGGTCGCGGTCCAGCTGCTGCACGGCATCTGCTACGCCTTCTACTTCGCCACCGTGTACATCTTCATCGACGTCGCGTTCCCGAAGGACGTGCGCACGAGCGCCCAGGGATTGTTCAACCTGCTCATCCTCGGGATTGGCGACCTGGCGGCCAAGTGGCTCTTCATTCCGCTGCAGACCGGCCTGACGGCCGGGGGTGTGGTCGATTACCACCGCCTGTTCCTGGTGCCGGTGGGCATGGCGGCGGTGGCCGCCGTGCTGTTGCTTCTGGCCTTCCGCCCGCCCGCCCTGGCGGGAGAGAAACCCGGCGCCGCCGGAACCTAGCCTACCCCTCATCGTGAGCGAGGAACCGGCGAGCCTGTCCGCACGATTGTCTTCGGCCCGCACGGTCCTCCCCTCGTCGCCATGAACAAACTCAAAGTCGTCGGCCTGAATTTCGACCACATGCACATGGGCGATCTGCTGCGCATGTGCGCCGGGCATCCGGGCGTGGAGATCGCCGGGATCTGCGATGCGGAGCCGGCGCGCATGCAGGCGGCGATCGCCAACTTTTCCATCCCTGCCGGGCAGGTGTTCACCGATCCCGACCGCTGCCTGGAGGCCACGCGGCCGGACTTCGTCATCCTGTGTCCCGCGACGGCGCGCCACGCGGAGTATGTCGAATTGGCCGCCCGGCACCGGGTGCACCTGCTGGTCGAGAAGCCGTTTGCCGCGTCGCTGGCGGAGGCCGACCGCATGATCGCCGCCGCCCGGCGGGCCCGCCGCCTGCTCGCGATCAACTGGCCGCTGCGCTGGTATCCCTGTCATGTGACGGCCCACCGGCTCGTGCGGGAGGGCCGGATCGGCCGGTTGCAGGAGGTGCACTATTACGACGGCAACCGCGGACCGCTCTGGCACACGGCGGACAAGATCGAGACCACGCCGACGCCGGCGCGCAAACGCGCGAGCTGGTTTTACCGGAAGACCGCCGGGGGCGGCTCCCTGCTCGACTACCTCGGCTACGGCACCACGCTCGGCACCTGGTTTCACGGCGGGCGCAAGCCGCTCGAAGTCACTGCGGTGGTGGACGAACCGCGCGGCCTGGAGGTGGACGAGCACAGCATCGTGATCGCGCGGTACGGCGTCGGCCTGTCGAAGTTCGAGACCCGGTGGGGGACGTTCACCGATCCGTGGACCCATCAGCCGCAGCCGCGGTGCGGCTTCGTGCTCAAGGGCGAGGACGGCACGATCAGCACCTACGATTACGCGTCGACGATCCGGGTCCAGACCCGCGCCAATCCTGCGGGGGAGAATTGGCCGGTGGACCGGCTGGAGGCGCCGTTCCAGAATCCGATCCAGTATTTCGTGCACTGCATCAACGACGGCTGTCCCGTCGAGGGTCCGCTGGCGCCGGCCCTCTGCCGCATCGGGCAACAAATCGTCGACAGCGCGGTGCGCTCCGCCCGCCTGAAAAAGACCGTGCCCCTCGTTCCCTGACCCCATGAACCAATCCGATCAACCCTCGGGCTACGGGCTCGCGTCGACGGCGGCCGGCGGTGTCATCGCCGCGCCGGAGCTGCCCTATCTGCCGCCGCAGCCCCGCACCTTCCGGCCGAAGCTGGGCCTGATCGGCTGCGGGGGCATCGCCGAGTACCATCTCCGCGCCTATCGGGCGATGGGCCTGGACGTGGTTGCCCTGTGCGACCGCGACGCGGCCCGCGCGGAGAAGCGCCGGGCCGAGTTCTATTCCCGGGCGGCGGTGACAGCCGACTATCGCGAAGTGTTGCGGCGCGACGACGTGCCGGTGGTCGATGTCGCGACGCATCCGGCGGAGCGCGTGGAGATCATCGAGGCGGCGCTGCGCGCCGGCAAACACGTGCTCAGCCAGAAGCCGTTCGCGCTGGATCTCGGGGTGGGCGAACGGCTGGTCGCCCTGGCGGAGGAAAAGGGGCGGCGGCTCGCCGTCAACCAGAACGGCCGGTGGGCGCCGCACTACAGCTACCTGGCCGCGGCCGTCCGCGCCGGGGTCATCGGCGAGGTGGCGAGCGTGGATATCGCCATGCACTGGGACCATCTCTGGACGACGGGCACGCCGTTTGAGGAGATCCACCACCTGGTCCTGTTCGATTTCGGCATCCATCGGTTCGACATCGTCACCCGCTTCCTCCTGGGCCGGCAGCCGGCCCGGGTCACGGCGACGGTGGCGAGGACCGCGTTCCAGAAAATGAAGCCGCCGATGCTGGCGCAGGTAATGATTGACTATCCCGGGGCGCAGGTGCGCCTGACGTTCAACGGCCATGTGCAGTTCGGCCAGGAGGATCGCACGGTCATCTGCGGGGCGCGCGGCACGCTGCTCAGCGCCGGACCGAGCCTGTCGGAGCAGACGGTCGAGGTGCACCTCGCCGAGGGTCGCGCCACGCCGCGGCTCGAGGGGACGTGGTTCAGCAATGGGTTTCAGGGCGCGATGGGCGAATTGCTCTGCGCGATTGAGGAAAACCGGGAACCGGCCAACAGCGCCCGGGACAACCTCGGCAGCCTGGCCCTATGTTTCGCCGCCCTGGCAAGCGCGGATTCGGGGCGACCGGTGATCCCGACAGAGATCGGGCGGAATCCCTAAGATCGTGGGGGCCGCGCGCCCCCGACAGGACCGGCTCGCGGCATATGCCGGTTCGATTCCGCGGAATGCCAAGGGTATGACATGACCCCGCAGGAGATCTACGGTTTCTGACGGGTGATGGCCTGCCATTTCGCCGGGCGTTGCCCGCTTGCCGTTTGGCGCGCCGGTTTTGAAGATGTCCGCCATGACGGTGCCGCGGTACAGCCTGGTCGTGCCTTTCTTCAATGAGGCCGCGAACATCCGGCCGTTGTTGGCGCAGGCGGTCCGCGTGTTGGGGTCGCTGCCCGGCGGTTTCGAGGCCCTGCTCGTCGACGACGGCAGCACGGACGGCACCGCCCGGGAGCTCGCCGCGGTGGCGGCCGGCGAGCCGCGCTGCCGGGTCATCCGCCTCGACCGGAACCGCGGCCAGGCGGCGGCGCTGCACGAGGGGCTGCGGCAGGTCCGGGGAGAAATCATCCTCACGATGGACGGTGACGGCCAGAACGACCCGGGCGACTTTCCGGCCCTGCTGGACCGGATGGAGCGGGACCAGGCGGACCTCGCGTGCGGCATCCGGACCCCGCGCCACGACTCGCTCCTGCGCCGGGTGATGTCGGCGCTGGCCAACCGGGTGCGCCGTTATCTCCTGCGCGACGGCGTGCACGACGCGGGGTGCCAATTGCGCGCCTTCCGCCGGGAGGTGGTCGCGGTGTTGCGACCCACCCCGCTCCTGCAGGCGTTCCTGCCGGCGATGGCGGTGGCGGCCGGATTCCGGCTCGCTGAAATGCCCGTCCGTCACCATCCCCGCCTCCACGGCGCATCGCACTACGGACTGCGCCGGCTGTGGTGGCGACCGATGGTCGAAATGCTGCGCGTGCGCCGGCTGCTCCGCCCGCCGCGGCCATGAACCCCGTCACATTCAGTCACGAGGCCATGGCCACCACCTTCCAGGTGCTGGCCGCCGGCCGGCCCGCCGACTATCT
>JBAIXJ010000506.1:0-1671 GCA_037916645.1 Opitutales bacterium
ACCCCCCCGGTCAGCACGGCCAGGGCCGCGCGAAGTTCAGCGGCTACGGCGTGCAGCTGCGCGAGAAGCAGAAGGTCAAGCGCATGTACGGCCTGCTTGAGAGCCAGTTCCGTGGCTACTTCTACCGGGCGGCGGCCGCCAAGGGGAAGACCGGTGAGACGCTGCTGCAGCTGCTCGAGCTGCGGCTGGACAACGTGGTGTTCCGGCTGGGCTTCGCCGACACCCGCAGCGAGGCGCGTCAGATGGGTCGCCACGGCCACTTCACGGTGAACGGCAAGCGCGTGAACATCCCCAGCTTCGGGGTGCGCCCGGGCAGCGCGATCGAGGTGCACGACAAGTCGAAGAAGGTGCTCCGCATTCAGGAGGCGATCGAGACGGTCGACCGCCGCGGGGTGCCCCAGTGGCTCGAGGTCGACAAGAAGGCGCTCAAGGGCTCGGTCAAGTCGGTCCCCAACCGCGAGGACCTGACGATGCCGATCCAGGAGCAGCTGATCGTCGAGCTCTACTCGAAGTGATGTGAGTCGTTCGGGCGCCGGCGCTGCCGAAGGGCAACCCGGCGCTCCATGGCAGCAAACCGGGCCGTCCTCCCGCGATTCGCGCGGGTATGTCGGTGGCGGCCCCGAAACGAAGGAGCAGCACCATGGCCGGTAGCACTGATTTCAACGCGAAGAACTGGCGCGATCTGATCAAGCCCCGCAAGGTCGAGGTCGATCAGGACAGCCTCACCAACACCTACGGCAAGTTCATCGCCGAGCCGCTCGAGCGCGGCTACGGCACCACCCTGGGCACCTCGCTGCGGCGCGTGCTGCTGTCGAGCCTGCAGGGCGCGGCGATCACCTCGGTGAAGATCGACGGCGTGGAGCACGAGTTCACCACCGTCGCCGAGGTGAGCGAGGACGTCACCGACATGTGCCTCAACCTGAAGGAGGTCCTCCTTCGGATGCACACCAACGAGCCGAAGACCTTGCGGATCGAGGTCGAGGGCCCCAAGGAGGTCAAGGCGGGCGACATCATCGCCGACCCCGAGGTCGAGATTCTCAACCCCGGCCACCACATCTGCACCGTGGCCGAGGGCGGCAAGATCCGCATCGAGATGACCTGCCGCCGCGGCCGCGGCTACCTGCCGGCCACCGCGAACAAGGTGCAGGGCTCGCCGATCGGCACCATTCCGGTCGACTCGCTCTTCTCGCCCGTGCGCAAGGTCAACTACCAGGTGACCAACGCCCGCGTCGGTCAGCGCACCGACTACGACCGGTTGGCGCTCGAGGTGTGGACCGACGGCTCGATCAGCCCGCAGGACGCGGTGGCCTTCGCCTCCAAGATCCTGAAGGAGCAGCTGACCGTCTTCATCAACTTCGACGAGACCGAAGAGCCGGTGGTGATGGAGACCCCGGTGCAGGAGACCAAGCTGAACGAGAACCTCTTCCGCTCGGTGGACGAGCTGGAGCTCTCGGTGCGCTCGGCCAACTGCCTGCAGCAGGCGAACATCCGCACCATCGGCGACCTGGTTCAGAAGACCGAGGCCGAGATGCTGAAGACGAAGAACTTCGGCCGCAAGTCGCTGAAGGAGATCAAGGAGATCCTCGCGGAGATGGGGCTCTCGCTCGGGATGAAGCTGGAGAACTGGCCGCCGAAGACGATGGCGGCCCCCCCGGCGCCGGGCAACGGCCC
>JBAIXJ010000507.1:0-5966 GCA_037916645.1 Opitutales bacterium
CCAGGGATCCCAGCAGCACCACGCCGAACGATAACGCCACCGCCGGCCGGATCCACGAGAACGTCGTCATGCCGGCCTTGATACCCCGTCCGCCCCCGCAGTCAACGCCGGGCGAGTCCGGGGCTTGCCGCGCGCAGAACCCCGCCGGCGGCCGCGGATCGCGGCCCCGCCGGGAGGAATCAGGACCGCGCCGCCGCCGTCAGTTCGAGAACCGGCAGATCATCGTGTGATGATAGGTCTGGCCGGGCCGCAGCACCGCGCTCGGGAAGTCAGGATGGTTGGGCGCGTCGGGGAAGTTCTCCGTCTCGAGGCACAGCGCCGCGCGGTGCGGGTATTTCACGCCGTTCTTGCCGGTGACGGTGCCGTCGAGGAAGTTTCCGGTGTAGAACTGGATTCCGGGCTGGTCGGTGAGAATCTCCATCTTGCGCCCGCTCGACGGATCCTGGACCACCGCGGCGAGGCGCACGCCCTGGCCCTGGCGCAGCACCCAGCAATGATCATAGCCGCCGGCAAGCTTGAGCGCCTCAAAGTCGTCGTTGATCCGCGCGCCGATCACCGTGGGCGTCCGAAAATCCATCGGCGTGCCGGCCACCGGGGCGATCACGCCGGTGGGGATCAGGCCCGCGTCGGTAGGCAGGTAGCTGTCCGCCTCCAGCGTCAGCAGCTCGTTCGTGATGGGCTTGGTCGGATCGCCGCTGAGATTCCAGTAGGTGTGGTGGGCGAGATTGATGACGGTGGGCTTGTCGGTCGTGGCCTCCGCCTCCCAGATCAGCTCGTTCGCGTCGGTCAGCCAGTAGGTCACCGTCACCTTCAGCGTCCCGGGATAGCCCTCCTCGCCGTCCTTGCTCGTGTAGGTCAGGGCCACGCCCTGCGCCCCCTTCTTGCGCACCGGCTCCCCGTGCCACAGCACCTTGTCGAAGCCCTTGATCCCGCCGTGCAGCGCGCAGGGGATGTTGCCGGGATGGTCGTTCGTCGCCAGCGTGTACTCCTTGCCGTCGAGGGTGAACTTGCCGTGCGCGATCCGGTTGCCGAAGCGGCCCACGGTCGCGCCGAAGTAGCTCGTGCTGCCGAGCCAGCCCTCCAGCGTGTCGTAGCCGAGCGTGACGTCCGCCAGCCGGCCGTTGCGGTCCGGCACCGTCAGCCCGACGAGGATGGCCCCGTATTCGGAGACGCGGGCGGTCAGCCCTTGGGCGTTGGTGAGCGTGAAGATCATCACTTCCCGCCCGTCGTTCATTTTGCCGTAGACGGCGTCCTGGGGGTTCGCGGCATGGAGGGAGCTCATGGTAAGGAGGGCAGCGATGACGGGGACCAGCAATCGAGGTTTCATGGAGAAAAGCTAAGCGGCGAAGGGTTTTTGTCCAAATAAACGGCCCCTTTGGACCGGGTCGAGTGCGTTTTGCGGCGGCGTCACTGGACCGTCATGTCCGCCGCCGGCATCTCCGCCATTGACCCGCCATTTGCGCCGCCATTACATCCTGCCCCATGCAGGAGCAGCCTGCCGGCAAGCCGGCGATCAAATACCAGCGCATCGTGCTCAAGCTGAGCGGCGAGGTGCTGCGCGGGGGCAAATCCGGCGATCCGATCGACGCCCCCACCCTCGAGCGCATCTGCGGGCAGGTGAAGGAGGTCCACGAGCTGGGCGTGCAGATCGGGCTGGTGATCGGCGGCGGCAACATCTTCCGCGGGCAGCCCGGCGAGCAGCGGGGGGTCGACCGCACCACCGGCGACTACATGGGCATGCTGGCCACCGTGATCAACGGCCTCGCCCTCATGGACTGCCTCGAGAAGATGGGAGTCACGGTGCGGGTGCAGAGCGCCATCCCGATGAACGAGATCGCCGAGCCGTTCATCCTGCGCCGCGCCATCCGCCACCTCGAGAAGCACCGCGTCGTCGTCTTCGTCGCCGGCACCGGCAATCCCTACTTCTCGACCGACACCACCGCGGCGCTGCGGGCGAGCGAGATGCACGCCGACATCATCATGAAGGCCACCAAGGTGGACGGCGTTTACGACAAGGATCCCAAGAAGCATCCCGACGCGGTGAAATACGACCAGATCACGTTCATCGACGCGCTGCGCCAGCGGCTCAACGTGATGGATTCGACCGCGTTCTCCCTCTGCCTCGACAACAACGTGCCCGTCCTCGTCTTCAACCTGGCCGAGCCGCACATCATCAAGCGGGCCGTGCAGGGCGAATCTGTCGGCACGCTGGTGCATGGGTGAGGCCGCGCGCCCGATCCCCTCTCCACCCTGAACCCAGAACCCTGATCGGAGTTCCGTTCCCATGACCCATCCGATTGTCACCGAAACGCAGGCCCGGATGAAGAAGGCCCTCGACCACACCCTCCACGAGTTCGGCGCCATCCGCACCGGCAAGGCGTCCCCGACCATGGTGGAGGGCGTCGCCGTGGAGGCCTACGGCACGACCATGCGCCTGAAGGACTGCGCCGCGATCACCACGCCGGACCCGCGCCTCATCCAGATCACGCCGTGGGACAAGTCGATCCTGCGCGACGTCGAGAAGGCGCTGCAGACCGCCAACCTCGGCATCAACCCGATCGTCGACGGTGGCATCATCCGCATGCCGCTGCCCGAGCTGAGCCGCGAGCGCCGCCAGGAGTTCGTCAAGCTCGCCCACAAGCTCGCCGAGGAGGGCCGCGTGTCCGTGCGCAGCGCCCGCCACGCGACCATGGAGGTCGCCAAGAAGCAGCAGAAGGAGGGCAAGCTCTCCGAGGACGACGCCCGCCGGATCGAGAAGGAGATCCAGGTGATGACCGACCATTTCATCAAGGACATCGACGCCCACCTCGCGGCCAAGGAGAAGGAGCTGACGACGGTGTGAGGGCAGCGCGGTTTCGGCCGTAAGCCTCAGGCTTCCGGCCGCACAGCCTCAGCTTATGGCCTCCAGCTTACAGCTTCCCGCTGCGCCTGCCCGCCTGAAGCGCGTGGTCGTCAAGCTCGGCACGGGGGTGCTGACCTCCGGCGTGGGTCAGCTTGATGAGCCGCGCATTGCCGCCATCTGCACCCAGATCGCCAGCCTGCGCCGCGAGGGCACGGAGGTCATCGTGGTGACCTCGGGCGCCATCGGCCTCGGCATGGGCCGCCTGGGGCTGGCCAAACGGCCGCGCGAGGTGACGAAGAAGCAGGCCTGCGCCGCCATCGGGCAGAGCCTGCTGATGCAGACCTGGCAGCGCGGCTTCGATCCGCATGGCCTCGTCGCCGCGCAGGTGCTGCTCATCCACGACGACCTGCGCATCCGCTCGCGCTATGTCGCCGTCCGCCGGACCTTCGAACAGCTCTTTGACTACGGCGCGGTGCCGGTGGTGAACGAGAACGACACCGTGAGCGCGGCCGAGATCATGGCCAAGTTCGGCGAGAACGACACGCTGGCCGCGATGGTCGCCAGCCTCGTGCAGGCCCAGCACCTGGTGATCCTCTCGATGGCGCCCGGGCTGGTCGACCTGAAGGGCACCGGCCGCGTGGTGCCGGTCGTGGCGCGCATCACGCCCGAGATCGAGGCGATGGCCGGCGGCACCACCAGCGAGACCGCGGTGGGCGGCATGGTGAGCAAGCTCGCGGCGGCCCGGCTGGCCACCAAGTCGGGCTGCGGCGTCTTCATCGCGAGCGGCGCGGAGCCGGACGTCCTGTTCAAGCTGTTCCGCGGGCCGTCGACCGGCACGTTCTTCGTCCCCAGCGGCCTGCCGATGGAATCGCGCAAGCGCTGGCTCGCCTGGTTCCAGCGGCCAACGGGCACGATCCGCGTCAACGCCGGGGCGCTGAAAGCCCTGCGCGAGGGCGGCAAGAGCCTGCTCGCCGTGGGCGTGACCGGCGCGGAGGGCGAGTTCGCGGCGGACGAGATCGTCAACGTCGCCGGACCCGACGGCGCGGTCTTCGCGCGCGGCCAGGCGGCCTTCGCGGCCGGCGAGATTCCGGTCGCGGCGGGCAAGAGCACCGACGAGCTGCGGGCGCTTTTCCCCGGCCGGAAGCACCTCGAGGTCGTCCACCGCGACAACCTGGTGCTGCTGTAAACCGGCGGCGCCGGGCAGCCGGACGATCTGGCTTTGCGCGGAACCCGACCCTCGCATAGATTCTCCCCCGCACGCCCGCGGTTTACCCGCGCCGCCCGGACATCCGCCAAGACCAAGGAGCAACCATGAGCCCCCAGCGACAACCGGCCGCCCTGCTGACCGCCCTCTTGTTCGGAGCGAGCGCCCTCCACACGCAGGAACTGCGTCACGTCCAGGTGCGCACGGCTGACGGCGTCGTGGAAGGCGTGGTCAGCGCCGACGACCAGGTGCGGACGTTCAAGGGCATCCCCTTCGCCGCGCCGCCGGTCGGGCCGCTGCGCTGGCAGCCCCCGCAGCCGGTCGCGCCCTGGACGGGCGTCCGGCCGGCCGTCGACTACGCGCCGCGGCCCATGCAGGGGCGGATCTTCAACGACATGGTCTTCCGCGACCGCGGGCCGAGCGAGGATTGCCTCTATCTCAACCTGTGGATGCCGGAGCACCCCGCGCCGGGGAAGCTGCCGGTGATGGTGTGGGTCTACGGCGGGGGCATGGTCGCGGGCGCCACCTCCGAGCCGCGGCAGGACGGCGGCAATCTCTCAAAAAACGGAGTGCTCGTGGTGAGCTTCGGGTATCGCCTCGGCGTGTTCGGCTTCCTCGCCCTCCCCGAGCTCAGCCGCGAGTCGGAGCACCACGCCTCGGGCAACTACGGGCTGCTCGACATGGTGGCGGCGCTCCGCTGGGTGCATGAGAACATCGCCGCCTTCGGCGGCGATCCCGACAACGTCACGATTTTCGGCGAGTCGGCCGGCTCGACCGGCGTCTGCGCGCTGATGGCCTCGCCGCTGGCGCGGGGGCTGTTCCAGCGCGGGATCGGCGAGAGCGGCTCGGTTTTCGACACCGAGGAACCGTTCTTCTCCCTGGCCCGCGCGGAGAGTGACGGAGCGAAGTTCGCGCAGGCCGCATTCGGCACGACTTCGGTCGAGGCGCTGCGGAAGCTGCCGGCGGAGCAGGTCCTCGCCGCGGCCCTGAAGCTGCCGTCCGGCTATTTTGGTCCGGATGTCGACGGTTGGTTCATGCCGGCCGACGGCACTTCCATCTACACGGCCGGAAAGCAGAGCCACGTGCCGCTCCTGGCGGGGTGGAACCGCGACGAAGCTGTCTGGCGCGACTTTCTGAAGGGCGCCAAGCCGACGGCCGCCAACTATGCCGCGCAGGCCCGGACCCGGTTCGGCGCCAACGCCGACGCCTTTCTGGCGGCCTACCCGGCGGCCACTGACGCCGACGTCTGGCGGTCGGCGTTGGATTTCTCCTCGGACGAGTTCATCGCCTATCCCACGTGGAAGTGGATCGAGCTGCACCTGCGCACCGGCGGCGCCCCGGTCTACCGCTACGAGTTTGACCAGGCGCTGCCGTTGCCGCCGGACGCCCCGCCCGGCACCGTGCCGACGGCCCCGCACGCGTCGGAAATCGAATTCGTGTTCCAAGTGCTCTCGTCGCGCCATCTGCCGTGGCGGCCCGAGGACCACCGGGTGTCGGACCTCATGGCGGCGTACTGGACCAATTTCGCGAAAACCGGCGATCCCAACGGCCCCGGCCTGCCGCCGTGGCCGCGATACCGTCCCGACGACGGCTATCAGGTGATGCACCTGCGGCCCGACGCCGGCGCCGCGCCCGACTCTCACCGCCACCGGTACGAGCTCCTGGAGCGCATCATGCCGGCGCGGTAGGACGCGGAAACGGCACGCGAGCAGGTGGGTTCTCCGATCGGATCCGCAGCCTGTAGGCGGCGAGCTTGCTCGCGCCATCACTCGAAACCCTAAATGGCGCCAGCCAGCTGGCGGCCTACAGGCCACACCGCGAAGGTTGATCGGCACATCGGGCGCCCGAGAACGCAATCTTTGCTTTGCCTCGCGCCGGGTTTGCGTGAGTAATGCCCGCGCCTCATGGAATTCACCCTCC
>JBAIXJ010000508.1:0-3993 GCA_037916645.1 Opitutales bacterium
GCCCGCGCCGCCGGCGACCGTGGCCGACCCGTGGTTCCGGGTGACGCGGGTGGGCGAGGGGGTGTGGCGCATCGACGACCGGGACGATGACAACGCCTACCTGATCGCGGGCGAGACCGGCGCCTTGCTGGTGGACGCGACTCTGGGACGCGCGGATCTGGCCCGCTGCGTGGCCGCGATCACGCCGCTGCCCGTGACGGTGGTCGTGACGCATGGTCACCGCGACCACGCGGGCGGCATTGGCCAGTTTGAGCGGGTTCACGTACATCCGGCGGACCTGGCGATGGCGAAGGGCAACCTGCCGTGGGGCGGCCTGTTCGGATCGCGGACGAAGCTGGTGCCGGTGCAGGCGGGCTTTCGTTTCGATCTCGGCCATCGCACGGTCGAAGTCATCGAGACGCCCGGCCACACCCCGGGGAGCATCTGCCTGCTCGACCGCGAGCACCGGCTGCTGTTCACCGGCGACAACAACAACGGGATGGTCTGGCTGTTCCTGCGGGAGTCGCTGCCGCTGGCGGACTACCTCGCGACGCTGCGCGCGCTGAACCGGCGGGCCGGCGAGTTCGACGCGTTGTTTCCCGGCCACGGCACGCGGCTGGACGCGGCCTTCATCGGCGAGCAGATCACCTGCATCGAAAGCATTCTCGCCGGGACCGCGGAGATCGAGGAGTACCGCTGGTACGGCGGCACGGCCTCGCTCAGCAAATACAGGAGCGCGATGGTGGCGTTCGACCTGAATCACCTGCGGGCGCGGCGCTAGGTCATACGCGAGCGAGGGCTGGCGGGGCGGGCGGGGGTCGAACCCGCAACCCTCGGTTTCGAAGACCGATGCTCTATCCATTGAGCTACCGCCCCGGGCGATGGCGCCCTCCAGCCCAACCGGAATCACATAGTCCGGTCAAGTGCGCGGTGGCGCCAGCGCCTGTCGGCCGAAGGCCTGGCGAAGGCTGAAGCTGGCGGCCTACAAGTTACGTCCCGGTGAGTCGTTCCCGGAAATGCGCTGGCCACCCCCGGCGGGAAGTGCGATAAGGCGGAATCTCGATGCATAGGGCTCCTCCATTCCAGCGGGTGGAGATGTCATCCGGCGCGGTCCTGGTGAGCTACGCCCCGCCGGATGCGTCGGCCGCGGAGAAGATCGGAGCGGCGTTGCGATCGACGGGCACCGAGGTGTGGCTGGAACAGAGCCGGGAAGGGGGCGGCGCGGCCGGCGACGCGGTGGCGAAAAAGCGGATCAACGACTGCCTGCTCTTCCTCCCGATCATCTCCGCGCACACCCGGACGGGGAACGAGGGGCCGTTGCGGCGCGAATGGGATCTCGCCGACGAGCGCGCCCAGGCGCTGGCGAAGGGCACCCCCTTCCTCGTGCCCGTGAGCATCGACGGGACCGACGACCGCTCGGCCGTCGTGCCGGATTCCTTCCTCGATGTGCCGTGGACGCGGCTGCCCGGGGGGGAGACGCCGCCGGCCTTTTGCGAGGCGGTGAAGCGCCTCCTGGCCGGCGCGGCCCCGAGCCCCGCGGCCACGAGGCCGGCTGCCGTCGCGCCGCAGATTCCCGACTACGAACTGCTGCGGTTGATCGGCCGCGGGAGCTATGGCGACGTGTGGCTGGCGCGCGGCGTGACGGGGATATTCCGCGCGATCAAGGTCGTGTGGCGCGAACGGTTTGCGGACGCCGGGCCCTTCGAGCGGGAATTCCGCGGGCTGACGGAATTCGCCGCGGTCTCGCTCGGCGAGAGCGTGCAGCTTTCCCTGTTGCACGTCGGGCGCAACGACGAGGCGGGTTTTTTCTACTATGTGATGGAGCTGGCGGACGACGCCGAGCGGGGGCGGGAGATCGAGCCGGCGCATTACGTGCCCCTGACGCTCACGGAGTTGCGGACGCGGCGCGGCCGGCTGCCGGCGGCGGAGTGCGTCACGTTCGGGGTGGAGCTGGCGCGGGTCCTGGCCGGGCTGCACGCGCACGGGCTGGTCCACCGCGACATCAAGCCGTCGAATGTCATCCTGGTCGGCGGCGTGCCCAAGCTGGCGGACGTCGGGCTGGTCACGGCGGCCGGCGAGGCGCGGACGTACGTCGGCACCGACGGCTTCGTGCCGCCGGAGGGGCCCGGCTCGCCGGCGGCCGACGTCTTCGCGCTGGGCAGGCTGCTCTACGAACTGTCGACCGGGCTCGACCGGCAGCAGTTTCCGCAGCTGCCGCCGGAGCTTGACCGCCTGCCGGACTACCGGGCGCTGCTGAAACTGAACAATGTGATCCTGCGGGCCTGCGACCCGCACCCGGAAGGCCGCTATCCCAACGGGGGGGCGCTGCTCGCGGACCTGCTCCGGCTGCAGGCCGGGCGCCCGGTGCGGCGGCCGGTGATCGGCCGGCGGATCGTGCTCGTCGCCGCGTGCGTCGTGGTGGCACTGGCGGCTGTCTGGGTGCGGCTGCGGCCCTCGGCGCCCGAGTCGACGCCGACGGCGATCCCGGCTC
Source organism: Opitutales bacterium (assembly GCA_037916645.1). Lineage (GTDB taxonomy): Bacteria > Verrucomicrobiota > Verrucomicrobiia > Opitutales > Opitutaceae > Fen-1467. The sequence goes on from JBAIXJ010000508.1 coordinate 2,471, forward strand.
CAGCCGTGAGCGAGAAATCCCTGGTCGTGCTGCCGCTGGAGAACCTGAGCCCGGACCCGGCAAACGCGTACTTCGCCGACGGGATGCACGCGGAGATCATCGCCGCACTCGGACGCATTCCGGACGTGAAGGTGATTTCCCGGGTTTCCGCCCGCTCCTACCGGGACAGCCGGGCGTCGTTGGCGGAGATCGGGCGGCAGCTCGGCGTCGCCTTTGTCATCACCGGCAGCGTCCGGCGCGCGGACAGCCGCGTGCGGATCCAGCTCGAGCTGCGGCGTGCCGCGGATGAGACGCTGCTTTGGACGCAGACCTACGAGCGGGAGCTCCGCGACGCCATCGAGGTCCAGAACGAGGTCGCCGACCAGGTGGCCCGGGTGCTGCAGGCGCGGACGGCGCGCGGCATGAGCGCCAGCGCGCAGTTCATGACCAAGGACCCGTGGGCCTACGACCTGTACCTCAAGGCGCGCAATGAGATCTACAATGAGCTGGCGGCGGATCGGGCGAAGCAGCTCGAGGACGTCATTGGCACCCTGGAGGTGGCGCTGCGGCTGGATCCCGATTTCGTTTCCGCCGCCAATCTCCTCAGCATCGCCCATACCCAGGTCTGCATCGGGATGCCCCCGCCGGACAAATGGTCCGCGCACGCGGCGGCGGCCAGGCAATGGGCCGAGAAAGCCTCGCAGCTCATGCCGGGCGGCGCGGGCGACGGTGCGCTGGCGTATTACCACCGGAACATCGATCACGACTACCCACGGGCGCTGGACTTCGCGCGGAACTACCTGCAGGCCCGGCCCAACGAAGAGGCCGCCCACAACATCATGGCGCTCATTCTGGGCGACATGGGCCGAATCGAGGAGGCCGCGGCCGAATACCGCCGGGCGCTGGCCCTCGACCCCCGCAACGCGCAGGTGCGCTCCAACGAACTCGTCACCCTGGCGCAGCTGCGGCGCCGGGCCGCGTGGGAGGCGGCGGAGGCGGAGCTGGGATCCTTCGTCCCCGCCGGCCAGGAGAACCGCTTCGCCATCGCCCAGAGCCGGTTCGTGATGACCGGCGAGCTGCCGGCGGCGCCGGAGGCGATCATCGGCAAGATGCCGGCCACGCAGGTGGAATGGCTGTGGATGGGGCGGCGTTTCGGCGAGGCTCTGGCCGTGATCGACCGCCTGCTGGCGGCGCCGCAGGTCGCGGACGCCGACCGCGCCACGTTCCTGCTCTGGCGCGCCGATCTGCTGCGCCGGCTGGACCGCGCCCGGGAGGCCGGGGACGCGGCGCAGGCGGCCCTGGCGCTGGCGAACGAACCGCAGGGCGGAGACGAATACGACAGTTCGGCCAAGGACGGCAGGCTGGCCTTGGCGCTCGCCCTGGCCGGCCGGTACGACGAGGCGATCGCCGCCGGTCGACGTTTTGTCGAAGGGCGGCGGGTTCCCGACCAGCAGGGCGACCGCTGGGGGCGGGAGGCGGGTCTGGCGCGACTCTACGCGATGTGCGGCCGGCCCCGGGAGTGCGTGGCCCTGCTCGGGCAGCTG
>JBAIXJ010000509.1:0-2538 GCA_037916645.1 Opitutales bacterium
GGCGAACCGGGCGCGCCACCCGCTGACCGATGCCGGCGACACCGACAGCGCCCGCCCGATGGCCGTGTTCGCCAGACCGTCGGCCGCCATCAACAACGCTCGCGCCCGAACCACCTCGCGATGCGGCGCCGACGGCGACCGCGCCACAGACTCCAGAACCTCACGCTGCCCTGGGGACACCAACAGAGCCGGAACGGGTCGCCTCATAGGCGAATCATACCAGCCAATCACCAAGTAATTACCGGACACACCACTAGATAGCAGTGCGGAGGATCGCATGTCTCAGACCATCCCGACTGAAGCCACCGCAGCGAGGGTGGAGCTGCCCACAAGCCCAGCTGTGGTGCGTGAGCGCCCAGGCGGAGAAACGATGCGGGCCATAGTGCTGGACGGCTTTGGCGGGCTCGAAAGATTGGTCTACACCGAGATTCCCAAGCCACTGCCCAAGCAGGGCGAAGTAGTCATTGCCGTCAAGGCATTCGGTGTCAATCACGCCGAGATGCATATGCGTCGCGGCGAGTGGGCCGAAGCCGCGGAAGTCAGCGGCATCGAGTGCGTCGGCGTGGTCGATTCCTGCCCAGACGGCACGTTCGCCGTCGGTGATCGCGTTGCCGCGCTGATGGGCGGATTAGGGCGAACCATCAACGGAAGCTACGCGGAATACACCCGGGTCCGCAGCGCGAACGTCGCTCGCATCGACGTCGATGCACCGTGGTCACAACTGGCGGCGCTTCCCGAAACCTATGCCACCGCGTGGACGTGCTTGTTCCGCAACCTCGAACTCGAAGCAGGTCAACTGCTCCTTATTCGCGGAGCGACATCGTCTTTCGGACAAGCAGCGCTGAAGCTGGCGGTGAACGCCGGGGCACGTGTCATCGCCACGACGCGTAAGCCCGAGCAATTCGGTTCGCTCACAGCCTTGGGAGCCCAGCGGGGCGAACTCGAAGCTCCCGGCCTGGCAGAGCGACTAGCGGAAACGAAGATGGTCGACGCCGTCCTTGACCTAGTTGGCAACAGCACCATTCTGGAGTCTCTTGACCTACTCCGGCGTGGTGGGCGCGCTTGCCTCGCGGGGTGGCTCGGCGGACTTGCTCCTATCCCGGATTTCAATCCGCTGGCGAGGATGGCCAGCGGAGTTCACTTGAGCTTCTTCGGCAGCTTTGTGTTCGGGACAACGAATTTCCCGCTCGCAGATGTCCCATTGAGTGACATTGCCGCCAGGGTGCAGGCTGGCGAGTTCGATGCGGCTCCCGTGCGTGTGTTCTCCTTCGACCAGATCAGAGAGGCCCACCGACTGATGGAATCCGGGCAAGCCAACGGCAAGATGGTCGTGACCCTCGTCTAGCCGGCCAATGCCAGGCGGACAGTTCCTCGGTGCGCTTCAGCGATGGGAATGCGTTCTACCACAAGCACTTTGGTGAACCAGCTCGGCACGCTAGCGCCCGTGGCGGTGTCTCAGTGGCTGTTACTGGTGACTCCGGCATGTTCTGACAGAAACTTGAGGATGAGCGGCGTGACCTCGTCCAGAGCGGATTCGAGCAGGAAGTGGCCGCCGTCTATCAGGTGAATCTGCGCGTCCGGGAGGTCGGCGGTGAAGGCCTGTGCGCCCGCCGGTCCAAAGATTGGGTCTCCACGACCCCATGCAGCAAGCAGCGGAACCCTGGACTCTCGAAAGTATGCCTGCACGTCCGGATACAGCGGGAGGTTGGTCGCGTAGTCGGCAAACAACGCCAGCTGAATTGCGTCGTTGCCCGGCCGCGAGAGCAAGGCCCAGTCATGCAACCAAGCTTCGGGATCGACTAGCGTGTCGTCAGGAACGCCGGTCAGGTATTGCCAGCGTGTGGCATCGAGGGTCAAGAAGGCACGCAGCGGCGCTTCGGTCTCCGGCCCGGGCTGTGCGTGATACGCCCATATCGTTTTCCAGAAGTCTTCGACGAAGCCGGCGTCGTAGGCGTTGCCGTTCTGACTGATGATCGCCGTGATCGCACTCGGATTCGCCAGTGCCAGTCGCCAGCCGATGGGTGCACCGTAGTCCTGCACATACATCGCGTATCTGTCGACGTGCAAGCTCTGCAGCAGTCCTGCTGTCAGCCGGGTCAACGCGTCGAAGGTGTAGTCAAAGGTGTATGCCGCAGGCGCGTCCGAGAGACCGAAGCCCAAGTGATCGGGGGCGATCACGCGGTAGTCGTCCGCCAGCGCGGGGATGAGATGTCGATACATGTAGGAACTGGTAGGAAACCCATGTAGTAAAACGATCGTCGGCGCATCGACGTCGCCGGCCTCACGGTAGAAAAGTCGGTGACCTTCGATGGTTGCGAAGCGATGATGAACTCTTGCCATGTTCAACTCCCGGGCCAAACTAGTTCCCGCGAGACAAGCGGGATTCTCTGGACGCATCCGCGGCGCGCCGTATGGGTTGCTCCACCCATTATTGCCACCGCTGCTGTGCCAGCGCTAGGGGTTGCAGCCAACATTTTTTCAACATCCAGGTTTTCTGGGCGGTGACCTCGACCGGCTGGCAGGCGGCGCCTCTTTGGG
>JBAIXJ010000510.1:0-1566 GCA_037916645.1 Opitutales bacterium
AACCAGTGCGGCTGGCGCGCCGCCACCAGGGCGTCGACCGCCACTTTCACGTCGCCGTCGGTGCGGTTCTTGATGCCGACGGGCATCGACAGGCCCGAGGCGATGGCGCGGTGCACCTGGCTCTCCACCGTGCGCGCGCCGATCACGCCCCAGGTGATCAGGTCCGCGTAATACTGCCCCAGCGTGGCGTCGAGGAACTCGGCCGCGGCCGGCAGGTGCAGGCCGATCAGGTCGAGCATGATTCTCCGCGCGAGGTGGAGCCCGGCGTCGATCTGGTAGCTGCCGTCGAGGAACGGGTCGTTCGTCAGGCCCTTCCAGCCGACGACCGTCCGGGGCTTTTCGACGTAGGCGCGCATGACGACGCAGAGGTCCGCCGCGTGCTCGTCGGCGGCCCGGCGGAGCAGCCGGGCGTATTCGAGGGCGGCCGTCGGATCGTGGATCGAGCAGGGGCCGACGATGAGAAGCAGCCGGTCGTCGCGGCCCAGGATGATGTCCTCGGCGGCGCGGCGGCTCCGCGCGAGGAAATGGGCGCCCGCGTCGTCCAGCGGCAGCTCGGCCGCGAGGTCGGCGGGCGAGGGCAGCGGGTGGGCATCCTGGATGCGCAGGTTCTCGATGGGCGGACGTTTCGGGGCGTTCATCGGGGTGGGCGGGAGAAAAGGAGGAGCGGGCCCTGGCTTTGCGCGACGACGAGGCGCGGGCCGGCGCCGGGACCGGTCGGGGCCAGGCGGGCGACGGCACGGGCGTCGCCGGGGACCACGAGCCCGCTGTCGCCGGGCGCGACCGGCGTGAAACGGCCGTGTCCGTCGCCGTGCAGGAGCAGGCTGACGCCGCCGTCGAAGCGGCCCGTCGTGGGCTCGGGGGCGAACGAGTTGCCGACGCAGTAGAGGTCGGGCACGCCGTCGCCGTCGAGGTCGGCGAAAACGAAACCGTTGATCGGCGCGAGCTGCGCCTGCCGCGGCAGGGGGGTGAACCTGAAGGTGCCGTCGGCCTGCTGGAAAAAGATGCCGCTCGCGAGCTCGGTCGCGGTGAGGTGGGTCGCCGCCTGCAGCCGCGCGGGCGAGAAGATGTTCACCAGGGTCGCCCGGGAGTAATCGGTGTACGTCAGGTATTTTCGCCGGATCCAGGGAAACGCGCCGGCGAGCTTGCTGCGGCCGCGGAGCGGATAAAGGCAGCCGTCGGCGTCGTAGCCGGCTTCGATGATCGCCGTGCGGCCGGAGCCGTCGAGGTCGCCGGAGAAGAGCACGGCGGGCGCCTCGGGCGAGGCGGTGTATTTCGTGTTGAGGCCGACGTTGCCCACGATCAGGTCGGGGCGGCCGTCGCCGTCCACGTCCGCGACCGTGAGCGCGCTCCACCAGCCGGTCACGCCGGCAAGGCCAAGGCGCTCGGTCGCGTCCTCGAAACCGTGGCCGGTGTTGTGGAAGATCTTCACCGGGCCCCACTCGAGCGCGAGCACGAGGTCGGGCCGGCCGTCACCATCGAGATCCGCCCACGCCGCGGCCGTAACCATGCCGGCGTGACGCAGCCCGGGCGCGAGCTGGTCGGTGACGTCCTCGAAGCTACCGCCGT
>JBAIXJ010000511.1:0-3043 GCA_037916645.1 Opitutales bacterium
CAACACGGTCTGGCCGGCCATGCATGCCTGCACCAAGGCCTTCAACCTCTACCCCCAGAACAAGCTCGTGGCCGACGAATTCGGCGTGGTCATGGGTTCGTCGCACGCCGAGCCGATGCTGCGCGACAATGTCACGGAATGGACCGCGCCGCCCGGGACCTTCAACTACGAGACCAACCGCGCCGGCGTCCTCGCCTACTGGGAGCAGCGTGTGCAGGAGAACCGCCGCTTCGACAACATCTACACCCTCGGCATGCGCGGCATCCACGATTCGCCGATGGTGGGAGCGAAGACCATGGGCGAGCGCGTCGCCGACCTGGAGCAGATCTTCGCCGACCAGCGCGCCCTGCTCGCCAAATACGTGAATCCGGTCGTCGCGCAGGTACCACAGGCGTTCACGCCCTACAAGGAGGTGCTCGACATCTACAACGCCGGGTTGAAGGTGCCCGCGGACGTCACGCTCGTCTGGCCGGACGACAATTTCGGCTACATCCGCCATTTCCCGACCGCGGAGGAGCGGGCGCGGCCTGGTGGCTCCGGCGTCTACTACCACCTGTCGTATCTGGGCGCGCCGCTGGCCTACCTCTGGTTGTCCACGACGCCCCCGGCGTTGATCTGGGAGGAGATGAACCGCGCCTACGATCTCGGCGCGCGCACAATCTGGATCGCCAACGTGGGCGACCTCAAGCCGGCCGAGATCAACACGGAGTTCTTCCTCCAGATGGCGTGGGACATCAACCGATGGCGCCGCGACAATCTGCCGGACTTCCTGGTCGCGTGGGCCACCCGCGAATTCGGCGCGGGGCAGGCCCCGGCGATCGCAGCCGTCATGGACCGCTACTACCGGCTCAACTTCCAGCGCCGGCCCGAGCACCTCCAGTGGTGGCTCCGCGACGAGGCGCCGCGGCCAAGTCCGTTCACGCCGGACGAGATCCGCCAGCGCCTGGACGCCTTCGCGAAACTGCGGACCGACGTAGATCGGATCGCGGCGGCCCTGCCCGCCGCCGACCAAGACGCCTTCTATGAACTGGTCGCGTATCCGGTCCGCGGTTCGGCGCTGGCGAACGAGCGCTACTTCAAGGGCGAGCTTTCCGCCCGGCACGCGGTCGCAGGTTTGCCGGACGCGCCGGACCTCGCGCGCGAAGCTGAAGCCGCCGATGCCCGGCTCAAGGAAGCGACGAGGATCTACAATGAACAGGTGGCAGGCGGAAAGTGGAACCGCATCCTTGCCTTGGAACCCGCGGACAACCAATGGCGCGGCTTCCGGATCGCGCCGTGGCGCCTGCCACAGTATGCGCCGCCGCAGACGACGCACCCCACCCTGTCAGAATTGAACGCTGCCCGCGCCCCGCTCAACGCTCCCTCGGCGCCCGACGGATTTGTCGGATTCGTCGAACGGGACGGCGTCGTGTCGATGGAAGCCGCGCATTTCAGCGCCAAAGTCGATCGCGGCGGCGCGGGCTGGGAGGTCATACCGGGGCTCGGCCGCACCGGTGACTGCATGGCGGTCTTCCCTTCGACCGCAGCATCGATCGAAACGTCGCGGCTTGTGAGCGCCGCGCCCCGGCTCGACTACGCCGTGTTCCTGACAGCCGTCGGCGATCTCGAGGCGCGCCTCGATTTGCTGCCGACGCAGCCCAACGTGCTCGATCACGGCCTGCGCGTGGCGTTGGCAATGGACGATCAGACGCCCCAGGTGCTGACCGCCGGCACCGAAGTCGGCTCCAAGGCGTGGGCCCAGAGCGTGCTCGATGAACGCGTCACGGCCCAAGCGCGTCTGCGCGTCGAGTCGCCCGGCGCTCACGTTCTCCACGTCTTCATGGTCGATCCCGGCGTGCTGGTCGACAAGATCGTGCTGGAAACGAAGCCCGCCGCCACCCGGCCCGCGGGCTACTTCGGGCCGCCGGAGACGAGGGCGGGCCACTGATTGCCAGTGCGGCGGGGTCAGGTGACCCCGCCCTACAAATCCGACCGAGCGCCCTACCGATACCGGTAGAGCTTCACCCGCTGGATCGTCGGCGCGCCGGGGCCGAAGCGCAGCCCGCTGCCGGACTGGTTGTCGGCGGCGGCCTCGGCGAGCTTGTAGTCCAGGAGCACGTCGTCGCCGTTCATCCACCGGCCGGGCACCCATTTCCCGTCGACGAACCGTCCGGTCGCGGCCTCCGCCAGCCCCGCGATCTCCGGGCCCGGCGTGTTGGGCGTGAACGTCACCTGGATGTCGCTTCCGGCCACCACGTATTCATCGGGGCCGGTCGCGATGAACAGGCCGTAGCCCTGGGGCGGGACCTGGCTTGGGTCGCGGCGGTTGCGGCGCAGATCCACGTTCAGCACATAGTTGCCCAGCGTGACCTGCTCCGTCTGGTGCTGTCGGTCGAGCGAAACGGCGCCGATGTTGCCGGACGCCTGGTGCTCCAGGATCAGCGGCGTCAATTCGGCCAGCACCGCGTAGGCGCGCGGCAGAGGAAGCTTTTCCAGGTCCGCCGGCGGCGGGGCGCCGGCGTCGGGCCGCAGCACGAGCAGCCGGCCCGCGTTGTCGATGCCAAACGGCGAGTAGCCGATGGCCGCGTGCCGGCCGATCGCCAGAAAGGCATTGGCCGCCCCGCCCGCGTCGCCGCGCGATTCGGGCACGAACAGCGGGTTGTCGGCGCGGTGGAACCGGGCGCACCACTCGGCGAAATTCGGCAGGTAGATGTCCGGGGCGTTGAGGTCGATCGCCGGCGCGCCGGCCTTCCAGACGTCGAGCACCAGCGGCTCCGGGCCGCCGCTGGGATAGTCGCCGGGCCCCTTGTCCTCCGGCTGGACGATCCAGGTATTGGTATAAACCGGCAGCGGATACTCCGCCTTCCCCGCGCGGGTGATGTGGTCCATGTACCGCGCGTAATGCCACGCCATGAAGATCTCGTCCGTCGCCGGCGTGGCGCCGAAGACATCGGTCCAGGTGCCGGCCGCCTTCGCCCCGGCCGCCTGCCAGAGCGCGGCGAGCTCCGGATTCAGCGTGGCCCTGTTGGCGCGGAGATAATCCATCAGCTCCTTCGGGACGGGC
>JBAIXJ010000512.1:0-21045 GCA_037916645.1 Opitutales bacterium
AAATGTACGCCGCCAACGAAAAGCTTTCGACCGCCAACATCACCGAGATCATGCAGACGGCCTACATCGATTATTCGATGTCGGTCATCATCTCGCGCGCGCTGCCGGACGCCCGGGACGGTCTCAAGCCCGTGCAACGCCGCATCCTCTACGCCATGCTGCGCGAGGGGCTGCTGCACAACCGCGCCTACGACAAGTGCGCCGGCGTCGTCGGCGAGGTGCTGAAGAACTACCACCCCCACGGCGACGCCTCCGTCTACGACACGCTGGTCCGCATGGCCCAGTCCTGGGTCATGCGCTATCCGCTCATCGACCCCCAGGGGAACTTCGGTTCCGTCGACGGCGATCCGCCCGCGGCCTACCGCTACACCGAGTGCCGGCTGGCGGAGATTGCCGAGGAGCTGCTGCGCGACATCGAGGAGGAAACGGTCGACTTCACGGCCAACTACAAGGAGTCCACCGTCGAGCCGGCGGTCCTGCCCGCGGCCCTGCCGAACCTGCTGATGAACGGCTCCACCGGCATCGCGGTCGGCATGGCGACCAACATCCCGCCCCACAACCTCGACGAGCTGATCACCGCGATCTGCGCGGTCATCGACCGGCCCGAGATCACGCTCGACGAGATCGTCGGCCTGGTGCCGGGGCCCGATTTTCCCACCGGCGGCGTCATCGCCGGCCGGGACGGCATCCTTTCCTACCTCCGCACCGGCAAGGGCATCGTCAAGGTGCGGGGCAAGGCGCACACCGAGGAGCTCAAGGGCGGCGGTGAGCAGATCGTCATCACCGAGATCCCGTACAACGTCAACCGGGCATCCCTCGTGACGCGCATCGCCGATCTCGTGGCGGACAAGGAGATCGACGGCATCCGCGACCTCCGCGACGAGTCCGACGAAAACACCCGCGTCGTCATCGAGCTGAAGCGCGGCGAGCAGGCCCGGATCGTCATCAACCAGCTCTTCCAGAAGACCGCCCTCGAATCCTCGTTCGGCGTCATCCTGCTGGCCCTCGACAAGAAGCGGCCCAAGCAGATGAACATCCGCGAGCTGATCGACTGCTACGTCGAGCACCGGCGCGACGTGGTCACGCGGCGGACCAAGTACCGGCTGCGCCAGGCGGAGGATCGCGCGCACATCCTCGAGGGCTACAAGGTCGCCCTCGACAACCTCGACGATTTTGTCCGCCTGATCCGCAGCGCGAAGGACCGCGACGAGGCCCGGACCAAGCTGATGGCCCGGTATCCGCTGAGCGAGCGCCAGGCCAACGCGATCCTCGAGCTGCGCCTCTACCAGCTCACCGGCCTCGAGCGCGACAAGATCGAGGCGGAGTACCTCGAACTCCTCAAGCTCGTCGAGGAGTACCGCTCGATTCTCGAGTCCGAGGCCCGGCTGCTCCTGGTGATCAAGCAGGAACTGCTCGCGCTGAAGGAGAAGTACACCCAGCCGCGCCGCACCGAAATCGTGGATTCGGTGGCCGAACTGCGCATGGAGGACGTGGTGCCCAACGAGGGCTGCGTGATCACGGTCTCGCACCAGGGCTTCATCAAGCGCACCCCCGTCGCGGCCTACCGCTCCCAGAAGCGCGGCGGCAAGGGCGTCATCGGCACCGAGACCTACGAGGAGGACTTCCTGGAGCACCTCTTCACGGCCTCGACGCACGACTACATCCTCTTTCTGACCAACGCCGGCCAGTGCCACGCCAAGAAGGTGTACGACGTCCCGGAGGGCGCCCGCACCTCGAAGGGCAAGTCCGTCACCAGCTTCCTGCGCCTCGCCGAGGGCGAGAAGATCGCGGCCATGATCTGCGTGAAGGAGTTCTCCCGCGAATCGCACCTGGTCATGGCCACGCGCGGCGGCATCACCAAGAAGACCAATCTCGCCGACTACGCCAACGCGGTCCGCGAGGGCGGTTTGCGCGGCATCAAGCTCGAACAGGGCGACACCCTGGTGGGCTGCGTCCTGACCTCCGGCGAGAACGAGGTCGTGCTCGTCAGCTACATGGGCCTGGCGGTGCGCTTCAAGGAGGAGGACCTGCGCGACCAGGGCCGCGACACCGTCGGCGTGACCGGCATGCGCTTCAAGAAGTCCGGCGACTACGTCAAGGCGATCGAGGTCTGCGACCCGGAGGCCCGCCTGCTGGTGGCCCGCGAGGACGGCGTGGGCAAACGCACGCCCTTTGAGGACTACCGGCTCATCAGCCGCGGCGGCAAGGGCGTGATCGCCATCGATCTCCCGGAGGACGGCTCCGTCAACGTGGCGGGCGCGCTCAGCGTCCGCGACCACGACGAGGTCATGCTCCTGACCGCGAAGGGCCAGAGCATCCGGACCCGCGTGCTCGAGATCCGCGAGACGGGCCGCGGAGCCAAGGGCGTCAAGCTGGTCGACTTGACCGAGGGCGACCGGCTCCTCTCGATCGCCCGCGTGGTCGAGACGGAAGAGGAGGACGAGACGTCGGACGAGGCCGCCGCCGCGCCCGCCCCGCCGCCCCCCGCCGCCGCCGGCCCCGCCTAGCGCAGATCGACCGTGTCCCCCGTGCGGACGCGCAGGACCAGCCGGAATCCCACCTGATTCGACGGTGAGGCGTCCGCGCTGATCTGGGTCCGCCAGGCCGCGCGGCAGTTGGCGGCCTTCGCCTGCCAGGACCCGCCCCGCAGATAGCGGTTCTGGCACCATTCCGAAACGTTGCCGTGCATGTCGTAAAGGCCCCAGGCGTTCGGCTGGTAGGAGCCGACGGGCTTGGGGCTGCCGCCGGCGGCGCGATTGTAGTTGGCGAGCGCATCCAGCGCCTCGTCGCTGTCGACGTTGGTGATGTTCCGGTCGTTGTTGAACGAAGTCTGGGTGCCGGCGCGGCAGGCGTACTCCCACTCATCCTCGCTGGGCAGGTCCGCCAGCAGGCTCCCGCCGTACTTGCCGGCAAGCGTTCGGTTCAGCCGCGCCAGGAAGCCGTTGCCGCCCGCCACCGTCGACCAATCCACCTGGTCGATCGGCCAGCTGGGATTGCCGCGCCAGTAGCTCGGGCTCCGCGGCATGATGGCCCCGAACTGCGCCTGCGTGACCTCGTAGGTCCCGATGTAGAACGGCTTCACGATCACCGCCCGGTCCGGCGCCAGCTCGTTGGTCCGCCGCCCCATCTCCTCGCGTGGCGAACCGCGGATGAAGGGTCCCGGATCCATCCGCAGGAGGCGGACGGTGACGGCATGGCTGAGCGGCAGATCGATGGCCGGCGGCAGGTGGTTCGGATCGATCACCGCGTCGTCCTTCGGGACGTAGCTGAACTGCGTCCGCGCCCGCCACTGCCGCGGAGTGAGCTTCTTCTCCTCGACCAGCTGGACGGCCAGCGCGCGCTCCGCCGGTTCCTTGGCCCCGCCGGCGAGCGCGTCCCGCAGCCATTTGCCCTCCTCCTTGGTTACCGCGCCGGCCTCGACGAGCGGCCGGACCTTTTCGGCGAAGGGATCCGCATGGGGATAAAGCTGCGTCTGCTCCCGCCACTTCGCCGGCGACAGCGTCTTGTCCTCCACCAACTGGCGGGCCAGCGCCTGTTCGTCCTCGCCCTTCTTTCCGGCCAGCGCCTCCCGCAGCCAGCCAAACTCGTTCTCCCGGATGATCTCCGCGGACAGAAGCGGGCGCAGTTTGATCACCACCGGATCTCCGGTCGGTGCGAGCGTGCTGAAATTGCGCCAGCCGTCCGCCGGGAGGGAGCGCTCGATCAACAATCGCGTCGCCAGGATCTTCTCCGGTTCGCCCTTCTGGCCGCGCAACGCTGCCGTCAGCGCGACCCCTTCCTCGGCGGTGATCTTGCCGGAATCGACGAGCTCGTCCACCGCCGACCGCGCCAGAGCTGGCTGGGCGGCAGGCACCGCCACGGTCGGTGCGGCCGTTTCAGCGGGCGCGGTCTTCGGCGGCGGCGAATTGGGAGTGGGCGGCTGGGTCGCCGCCGTCGCCAGCTGCCCTGGCGTCGCCACCGTCCGCGCCGGCGGAGCCTTGGTCTCCTCAGGGGCGCGGGCCGTCTGCACTTCGACGGCCGGAGCCGCGACCGGCGGGCTGGCGACTGCCTCGCGCGCCGGTGCGGGCGGGTGCCGGCCCGATGACACCCAAATCGCCATGCCCGCGACCACTGCCACCGCCGCGACGCCCGCCGCCAGAATCCATTGGGCCTTCGGGCTGCCCTTCGCGGCCGCGGCGGCCGTGGCGCCGGCCTTCCCCTCCAGCAGCGCCCGCACCGCGTGCGCCGTGGGCGGGCGGGCGGACGGGTCCTTCGCAAGGCAGGCCGCCACCGCCTTTTCCCACGCAGGCGGAATCGGCTTGCCGGCCCGGCCGAGTTCCTCGCGGCGCGCCGCCATGCTCGGCGGCACCTTCGCGAGCGTCTGTTCCCGGATGGCGCCGCGGAAGAACGGCGGATCGCCCGTCAGCAGGTCGTAGATCGTCGCGCCGATGCTGTAGACGTCGTCCGCCGGCGTGGCCTTCTCGCCCATCGTCTGCTGCGGGCTCATGTAGGGCGGGGTGCCGGCGGAATTCCGGGTCACCCGGTTGACCGTGTCGGCCACGGTGCGTCCGATGCCGAAGTCGCCCACCTTCAGATCGCCGTGCTCGTTGACCATCAGGTTGGCCGGCTTGATGTCCCGGTGCACGACCTTCTGCTGATGGGCGTAGTGCATCGCATCGCACAGTTGCCCCACCCACTTGGCGATGTCCTCGACGTCGAAGAAACGCCCGGGGCGCTGGGCCTTCATCTTGTGGAGATTCGTGCCGCTGACATACTCCATCGAGATGGCCGAGGCGCGGCCGTTGGTGACAAAGTCGAACGTCTTGATGATGTGCGGATGCGACAGGTCGCGGTTGATGATCACCTCGCCCTTGAGCTCGCGCAGCGCGTCCGCCTCGCTGGTCATCTCCTCGCGCAGGAACTTGAGCGCCACCTTGGCGTTCAGCTCCTCGTCCAGCGCGAGCCAGACGACCCCCATGCCGCCCTTGCCCAGTTCGCCCAGCAGCTCGTAGCGGTTGAACACCACCTCCTTCTTGGGTGGACTCGCCGCCCCGGCGGCGTCAGCAGGCACGCGCTGCGTTGGCTTGTCTTCTTCCATGCAGGGGTAGACCCGGTCGTTTCCGGCGGAATGCAAATTCTGTGCGCTCAGCCCCGGGCTGCAAGCCGGCTTTTCCGCCACTCCACTCTTGCTGGCCGGCCCCGCGGTTGTCATGTTGGCTTGCGTAAGCCGGTCGCGTGCCGGCAGTTCGCCACCCCATTCGTCATCCCATGAGCGCTTGGATCGAGAAGAGCGACGGCAGTCGCATCGTGGTCGAGGCCAATTGCTACCTGGGCCGGTCCCAGGCGAACACCATCAAGGTCGAGTCCCCCGGCGCGTCCCGCCGGCATGCCCATATTCACACCCAGCAGGCGGACAACCAGGTCGAGTACTGGCTGGCCGACCTGGGGAGCACCAACGGCACCTTGCGCAATGGCAAGCGCGTCACGCTGCCCTGCCGCCTCAAGGACGGCGATGTCATCAGCATCCTCAACGACAATTTCGTCTTCCGCATGGACAAGCGCTCCACCGCGCCGTTCATGTACACCGACGCGCCCCCCACCATCCCCGTGCGCGCCACCCCGCTGTGCTGGCTGCTGATGGTCGACATCAAGCGCTACACCAACCTCAGCCGCCAGCTCGACACCGACGCCCTCGGCCTCAAGGTCGGCACCTGGCTCCGGCAGGTCCGGGACGCCATCGAATCGGCCGGCGGGGTCATCGACAAATTTCTCGGCGACGCGATCTTCGCCTATTGGAAGCACAGCGCCGATGCGCCGGCCCAGGTCGGCAACGCCCTCCACCAGCTGCTCCAGCTGCAGGCCCAGCGCGACCCCGACTTCCGCATCATCGTGCACCTGGCCAAGACGGTGCTGGAGGGCGGGGCCGGCGGCGCCAACAATCTCTCCGGCCCCGAGGTGATCTACACGTTCCGCATGGAGAAGCTCTGCTCGGCGCTCCAGTGCGACACCCTGCTGAGCGCCCCGGCGAAGAACGCCATCCCGGAGGCGTTTCCCTGCGAGGCCATGGGCGAGCATCCGCTCGACGGTTTCCCGGGCACGTATCCCGTGTTCCGGCTGGCCATGCCGTAGGCGCGGGCCGCCGCCGCGCCCGCGGTCCGGTTCACGACGGCGTGGCCGAGGTGCTCTTGACCAGCTGGATCGCCTCGATCGGCGTGGTCACAAACGTGCGCCGCTCCCGCTCGAGGCTGATTTCCAGCGCCCCGCCGCAAAACAGGTGGCCCGGCTTGATCATCCGGGATTGCCCGAAGACGCAGCCCTGGATCTGCACCGGGCCGTGCGGGCGGTCGGCCCGGTCGCTGGTCAGCTCCGCACTGTGGCCGCCCGTCATCGCGAACAGATAGTGGGTGTTCCGCGTCCGTACGAGCAGGCGGTCGCCCGCCCGCAGGTCGCTCAGATCGAGCTCGTCGCCGATCCACCGTTCGGCGGATTTCAAAAACGCGACGATGTCCGGGGTGCCGGGATTATCCATGCTGCAAGGCTGAGACCGTCACTTGGGTGCGGGGTTCGGCGCTATCATAGGCGGAGTCGGGAATTCCGCAATCCATGCTCCGAGTCCGCGCGGTCCTCCCGGTCGCACCGCGGCGCCCGCGGCCTCGGTTTCCAGTCATGGCCGGAGGATGCGGCGCCACAGCCCCGGCCGGGCGGCGCCGGCATCGGAAGGCACCACCAGCGCCACGATGGCCGTGATGTTGTCCCGTCCCGACGCCTGCTTCGCGCCCGCGACGAGCCGGCGCACCGCCGGCCGCACGTCCGCCGCGCGCTGCACATCCGCCAGCACCTTTTCGATCTCCCGGTCCCACAGGCCGTCGCTCACGCCATCGGAACACACGAGACACACGTCGCCCAGCTGGATCTTTTCGCACCCGATGTCGGGCTGGAACGGATTGCCCGGGTCGCCGAGACTCTGGTCGATCTGGTTCCGCTGGGGATGCCGCCGGGCCTCCTCCTCGGTGATGCGGCCCTCCTGCCGCATCCGGCCGACCGGCGAATGGTCGCGGCTGACCTGCCGCAGGTGCCCGTGGTGGCAGAGATAGATCCGGCTGTCGCCCGCCTGGCCCCACCACGCCAGGCCGGCGCCGGTGAAGCAGACCAGGGACAGCGTGGCCCCCATGCCGTCGAACGCCGGATCCTCGGCCTTGTGCTTGATCGCCGTGTCCGCCGTCTGCAGCGCGCCGAGGATGGCGCCCCGGGCGGATTCGCCCCCCGCCAGCGCCGCTGTCTGGCGGCCGAGCTCGCCGGCGATGAGCGTCACGGCCATCTGGCTTGCCACCTCCCCCGCGTTGGCGCCGCCCACGCCGTCGCTCACCATGAGCAGCACCGGCGCCGCGGCCGCGCCGCCCGCCAGCAGCAGCGGTTCCGGCCCCGAGTCCATGAAGCGGCTGGGCCCCGCCAGCTGTCCCGCCCACCACGCATCCTCATTGTTGGTGCGGCGGACGCCGATGTCCGTGAGCCCATCGATACACAGCGAGAACGTGAAATCCATCGTAGCCGGACGGTGAGAGGGAGGCTGACGGGCGGAGTGTCTCCCTTCAACTCCGTTTCGTCGGGCAACCCTCTCGCCGCGCGCCGCCCTCCCGCAGCCCGCCCACAAGGGCCTTGCCTCGGGGGACGGTCGGGTAGTACCAATACCGGCAACCCCGGTTCCCCATGACGTCTTCCCGTTGCCAGCACAAGTCGTCCTTTCCCGCGCCCTTGGCCGTCGGTCTCGCCCTCCTCGCGCTCGCCCTCGCCGGCGGCTGCGCCACGCCCATCCAGCTGACCACGAATCCCCCCGGCGCGGCGGCCTTCGTCAACAACAAGAGCGTCGGCGTGACGCCGGCGCAGGTGACCCTGGACGGCAACAAGCCCGTGCCCATCGAGCTCCGCCTCGACGGGTATTTCCCCGAGGCGTTCACCTACCAGCCGGACCCGAACCAGAAGGGCATTTCGATCAACCTCGAGCCGAAGACCCTGACGAAAACCTACGACTTCGTCTCCAGCCCCGACGGCGCGACCGTCCGCATCGACGGCGAGCCGGTGGGCACCACGCCGGTCACCGGCGTGAAGGTCGTCTACACCCGCGACGACAAATCCAGCCCCTGGCAGAACAAGACCCTGGTGGTGGCCAAGCCGGACTACCAGAGCGAAACCCTCGCGCTGACCGCCGCCACCGCCGCCGTGCCGAAAATCGAGCTCGGCCTGCTGAAGGAGGACCGCGTCTACACCGTCACCGCATCCACGAGCGACGGCGCCGAACTCAACGCCGATGTCACCCTCAACGGCACCGTCGTCGGCCAGACGCCCCTCAAGCTGCCCCTCACGTTCCAGCGGCCGGACAAGAACGCGCCCTGGCCGCGGTTCAATCTCCAGATCGAGGTGCCGGCGAAATACAAGGCGGCGACCGCCGTGCTCGACTACAGCCAGGGCACCACGGTGGCGGCCAAGCTGCAGCCCATCACCGAGGTCGCCACGGTGCTCACCGCGCCGCGGCTGGTCATGACCCCGACCGGCGTCGTCTTCAAGGCCGTCCAGGCCGGCGCCGTCGCCATCCTCGCCACCCGGGAGACGTCCGAGGCGGTGAGCGACCTGAAGCCGGTCACCAATTTCGCCCGCAAGGGCCTGAAGGACGCGCCGGCCACGCGGGCGGATTCCGTCAATTCCTTCTGCGTCACCCCCGACGGCCAGCACGTGATCTTCGGGGTCACGGAGCACGACGAGCAGGGAACGCTTTATTCGAACCTCTTCATCAAGCAGGCCGACGATGCCGCCAGCGGCGTGGCGCGCCTCACCCAGGGCAACCGGTACTGGGACACCGTGCCGTACATCGCCAACGACGGCAGCAACTACCTGGTGTTCGCCTCGAACCGCAGCGACCGCAACAAGCCGGACATCTTCCGCGTCACGCTGGTGGAGAACCGGCTCTCCGGCGGCATTTCGCGCCTGACCAATGATTCGCGGTTCAATTTCGCGCCGACCTACGGCGACAGCAACCGCCAGCTGTTCTACCTCTCGACCGAGCCCGATTTCCCGCTCGCGGATTCGCAGATCAGCAACATCCGGATCGACGGGTCGCTGCCCACGCAGCTCTCCATCGGCGCCCTCGAGATCAACAACACGTTCGCGGAAAAGGTGTTTTTCACCCGCGTCGACGCCGATTCGAAGAAGAAACAGATCTACTCCATCACCGCCGACGGCAAGCTCGAGACCGCCCTGCTCAACCAGGAGGACTTCCGCCGGAGCAACTGCTTCAACCCGGCGGTGAGCGCCGACGGCACGCGCGTGCTCTTCGTCTCCGACCACGGCACCGACGAGCAGGGCCGGCACAACAACGACATCTACCTGGTCAACGCGGACGGCACGAACCTGCAGCGCCTGACCCAGAACGGGTCGGACGACCTGATGCCCGCGTGGTCGCCGTCCGAGGAGGGCGTGATCTTCTTCCTCTCGAACCGCGGCGGCGCCTACAACATCTGGCGCATGAAGCTGAGCGCCGGCACGAAGTAGGCCGGGGCGCAACCCGGCGCCCGTCCTCCTCCCGCCCGCCGCCCGCACCGCGGCGGGGAGCGCGGGAAAATTGTTCCTTGCCGGGCGCTCGGCCGCTTCATGAGGATTCCGCCGCGTGTATTGGATCAGCAAATCCATCCATTCCCTTCGCCGCCTCCGCCGACGCACGCTTCTGCTCCTGGCGGCCCTCGGTCCGGGCATCATCACGATGGTCGCCGACAATGATGCCGGCGGCATCTCCACCTACGCCCAGACCGGCTCCAAGACCGGATTCAGCCTGCTGTGGACGTTCATCCTCCTGGTGCCGATGGCATACTATGTGCAGGAGATGACCGTGCGCCTGGGCACCGTGACCAAACGGGGCAATGCCGAGGCCATCTTCGACGGCTTCGGCCCGTTCTGGGGCTGGTTCTCGATCTTCGATCTCGCCGTGATCAACTGGCTCACGCTGGTGACCGAGTACATCGGGATGACGCAGGCGCTGCGGATCTTCGGCGTGCCGCAATGGATCACCTTCGTCGGCGTGACAATCCTCCTGACCGCGATCGTCGTCACCGGCCGGTACTGGACCTTTGAGAAGCTCACGCTCTTCTTCTGCTTCTTCAACCTCGTCTACATCCCGGCGGCGATCTGGGCGATGAAGACCGGCAACGTCAGCGACGGCTGGACGGCCGTGGCCAAGGGCTTCTGGCCCGGCACCTCGACCGGCCTGGCCGGCGGCGCCCTGCTCACGCTGGTCATGGCCAACATCGGGACGACCATCACGCCCTGGCAGATCTTCTTCCAGCAATCGGCGGTCGTGGACAAGGGCATGGACATCCGCGACATCAAGTACGGCAAACTCGACACGTTTGTCGGTTCGCTCACCACCTGCGTGGTCGCGGCGTTCATCATCATCGCGACCGCCGGCGTGTTCTACCACCACCCCGCCGGCCGCATCACCGTGGAATCCGCGGCCCAGACCGCGAATCTGATGCCCCAGGTGATGCCGGCCGGAACCCACTGGGGGCAATGGGCGCGGACCCTGTTTGCGATCGGCCTCTTCGACGCCGGCCTGCTGGGGGCCCTCTGCATCTCGCTCAGCACCTCGTGGGCGCTCGGCGAGGTCTTCGGCTGGGCGCATTCGCTGAACCGCAGCGTCCGGGAGGCCCCCTGGTTCTATTTCGCCTACGTCGCCATGCTGCTGGCGGCCGGCATCGTTTCGGTCGTGTCCTCGATCGAGGTGCAGAACATGATCACCATCTTCGTCCAGGTGGTGGCGGTGACGCTGCTGCCGGCGGCGCTGGTGTTTCTCATTCTGCTCCTCAACGACCGGGATCTGATGGGAGCCCACGTGAACACGCGCTGGCAGAACGTTGCCAACTGGAGCATTGTCGTGTTTGTCATCCTGGTGTCCACGCTCTACGGCATGTCCGTGCTGTTTCCCGCGTCGTTCGCCTTCGGCAGCTAGGCCGCCCTCATGACCCCCGCCCCCAGACCGGCCGCCCCGGCTTCGGCCCACGAGCCGTACCAGCTCTTCTTCTTTTCCGCCATGCTCGGCCGGCGGATCTGCGCGAACCGGTACGATCGGCGGGTGGGGAGGCTCACCGACCTCGTGTTTCGCCTGGCGGAACCGTATCCGGACGCGGCCGGACTCTACCTCGAACATGGCGGCGGCCGGCCGAACGAATTCATCCCCTGGGACCGGGTCATCAAGGTCGAGGACGACGCCATCTTCGTCACGCCTGCGGAAGGCGGCGGGCCGTATCCGCCGTTTGTCGACCAGAAAGGCTGGCTCCTGCTCAACGAGCACCTCATGGGCCGCACGATTCTGGACATGGACGGGCGGCGGACCGAGGTCGTGAACGACATCCAGCTGCTCTACTCCAAGGGCCGGATGATCATCGTCCATGTGGACACGTCCTTCAACGGCTTCCTGCGCAAATGGGGGCTCGGCCGCCTGAAGTGGGCGCGGGACCAGTTCATCTCCTGGCGGTACGTGCAGCCGCTGTCGCTCGAGGATGCCGCCGGCTCCGACATCGTCTCGTTGTCCATCACCCGCAAACAGATCAAGG
Source organism: Opitutales bacterium (assembly GCA_037916645.1). Taxonomy (GTDB): domain Bacteria; phylum Verrucomicrobiota; class Verrucomicrobiia; order Opitutales; family Opitutaceae; genus Fen-1467. The sequence continues at coordinate 11,577 of JBAIXJ010000512.1, forward strand.
AGCTGCCGGGCGAGGACCTGGCCGACGCGCTGGAGGAATTGTCCGGCCAGGAGCAGGCGGCGGTCTTCTCCGCCCTGGATTCGGAAAAGGCGGCCGAGGTCCTGGTCGAGGCCGAGCCGCGGGCGCAGCGGCAGCTCATCGCCAACGTGCGCCGCGAGAAGGCCCGCACCATCCTGTCCGAAATGTCCGTCGTGCAGCTGGCCGACCTCTTCTCGGTGCTCCCCCACGACCAGATGATGAAGATGATGGAACTGCTGCCGCGCGACCAGGCCGATCGCATCGGCGCCATCGTCTCGGACCGCGAATCCACCGCCGGCGCCCTGATGACGGCGGACTTCATCACCGCCCCGAAGGAAACCCGGGTCGCCGACATGCTCCGCCAGATCCGCGCCTCCCAGCGCAGCCACGAAAGCGTGTCGTACATCTACATCCTCAACGGCGGGGAGAGGCAACTGGCCGGGGTCGTGGACCTGCGCGACCTGGTGCTGGCCGCCGACGACGCGGTGCTGGGCGACCTGATGGTCTCGCCGGTCGTCACCGCGGAACAGGATGACATGCGCGAAGACCTCGCCGAGCTGTTCGCCAAGTACCACTTCCGGATGCTTCCCGTCGTCGATGCCAGGGACCATCTGCTGGGGGTGATCCACTACCGCGACATCATGCGCGGCCTCGTGACCCGCGCCCGCACCTGAGTTCATCCCATGCCCCGCGTCAAAACCACCCGGACGGTCCGGATCGCCTTGTGGGCCATCCGCATCTACCTCCTCGTTCTCCTGACGCTCATCGGATTGAAATTCCTGCGCGCCTCCCGGGGCGCCAACGGTCAGCCGGCGCTGGTTCCGGCGCCGGCCGGCGGGCCGGCGGCTCCCCACCCCTGACGCGGGTCACCCGCCGCGCCCGGCACATGACGCGGCGTGCCGGCGCGAAGTAGGATCGCTGCAGACCAAGCCGGCGGGCGAATCGGGCCTTGCCATCGGGCCCGGGGGTGCGTCTCCTGAAAAATCCCCCGGGAGACCAAACCGAAATGCCCAGCCGACTCGCCCCCCTTCTCGACCCCGCGCGCATCCTCCTGCAGGTGCCGGGCCCGAAACGCACCACCGCGCTCAACGAGGTCGCGCATCTGCTCGAGGGCCATCCCGACGTGCTGAACTTCGACGGCTTCTACAACGAGCTGCTGGCGCGGGAGCGCGTTGATGCCACCTACATCGGCTTCGGCATCGCCCTGCCCCACGCCCGCACCGACCACGTGAAGAAGATCGTCCTGGCGGTGGGCCGGAGCGACGCCGGGATCTTTTTTGAGAACTGCAACCAGCCGGTCCGGCTGATGTTCGTGCTCGGCACCCCCAAGTCGAACCCCGGCGACTATCTCCGGCTGGTCGGGCTCTTGTGCCGCCTGCTCAAGGACGCCGCGGGCCGCGACGCCCTGTTCGGGGCCGCGACGCCGGAGGATTTCATCCGCACCCTGCTCGAGCTCGAGCAGAAGGTCGCCGGCCCGGAGTAGCGCTCCCCGCCGCGGCCGCGCGCCCGGGGGCGGAGACGCCAAGGCTTGCCTCGCCCCGACCCGCGGCCACCATCGCGGCCGTCGGATGATCCATTCCTTCATCTTCAGCGAGGGACGGCTCGTCGGCCGCGATCTCGAACTGGAAGCCCTGCGACTCGTGCGGGCGGACAAGGGCCTGATGGTGTGGGTCGATCTCGACAATCCCACGGACGACGAATCGAAGCAGATCCTCGAAGGGGTCTTCGCGTTCCACCCGCTGGCCATCGAGGACTGCCTCACGCCCAGTTCCCTGCCCAAGGTGGAGGACTACGAGGATTACCTGTTCATGGTGATGCACGCGGTGGACTTCAAACGCGCCGAGAAGTTCAGCACCACGGAGCTGGATCTGTTCATGGGCAAGGACTACCTCGTCACCTTCCACCGCCTCCCGCTGCGCTCGGTGCAGACGATGATCGACCGCTGCGCGAAGACGACCGGCATCATCGCCCGCGGCCCCGACCGCCTCGCCCATACCATCCTGGATCTTCTGGTCGACAACTACACGCCGGTGACCGACGAGCTGCGGGCCGAGCTGGAGGAAATCGAGGAGGCCGCGATCGCCCGGACCTCCCACAAGTCGCTGGTGGCCGAGCTGCTCCAGGTGCGCGCCGACTTCTCGCAGTTGCGCGAGATCGTGCGTCCCCAGCGTGACGTCGTGGAGCGCCTCGCCCACGGCGAGAGCAAGATGGTCCGGCCGCTCATGCTGCCCTATTTCCGCGACCTGCGCGACAACCTGGCCCGGCTGGAGAACACGGCGGTGAGCTACCACGACCGCCTGATGCTCGCCTTCGACATCTTCCTCAACAAGGCGACCTTTGAAACCAACGAGGGCATCAAGATCCTCACCGCCCTCACCGCCCTCACGACCCCGGCCATTCTGGTGGGCAGCTGGTACGGCATGAACTTCCGCCACATGCCGGAGCTCGATTCAGGCGTGGCCTACCCGCTGGCGTGGGCCGTCACGGTCTTGTCCACCGCGGTGATCTGGTGGCTGCTGAAACGGAAGCGGCTCCTCTGAGCCGGCAGGGCGGGCGCAGCCCCGCTATTTGATTTTCGCCGCCTCGGCCTCGAGCTGTGACACCAGCTCGTCCATCTGGTCGACCACGGCCTGCACCGTCGCGCGCTGCGTCAGGTCGACCCCGGCCTTCTTCAGCTCGTTCATCGGATAGTCGCTGCCGCCGCTCTTCAGCAGGTCGAGGTAGCGCGCCGTGGCCGCCGCGCGTTCCGCGTCGGCACCCGTGTGCATGGCCTTGTAGAGCTGGGCCGAGGAGGCGAAGCAGGTGGCATACTGGTACACGTAGTACGGCGTGTTGAAGAAGTGCGGGATCCGCGCCCACGTGTACCGGTAGAGCTCGTCCGGGGTGATCGCGTCGCCGTAGTAGTCCTGCAGCAGCTTGCCGTAGATGTCCTTGAGCACGTCGGCCGTGATCGGCTGGCCCTGCTCGGCGAGGCGGTGCGCCTGCAGCTCGTAGTCGGCGAAGAGCACCTGCGTGTAGAAGGTCCCCACGATGTTGTCGACCGCGTGCTGGATGAGCACGAACCGCTCCTTCGGATCCGTCGTGGTGGCGAGCATCTGCTGGAGCATCAGCCGCTCGTTCATGGTCGAAGCCACCTCGGCCACGAAGATGGTGTAGTTGGCGGTGACGTAGGGCTGCGCCGCGAAGGCCAGCAGCGTGTGCATCGAGTGGCCCGCCTCGTGGGCCAGGGTGAAGACGGCGTCGAGCGTGTCGTTGTAGTTCAGCAGCATGAACGCGCCCGCGCCGTAGATCGGCGCGCTGTAGGCGCCGACCCGCTTGCCCTCGTTTTCGTAGACGTCGATCCGCCGCCCGGTGAGCAGGCCCTTCATCTGCGCCTGGTAGTCGGCGCCGAACGGCGCCACCGACTCGATCACCATCTTGCGCGCGTCATCGTACGGGTATTTCCGGTCCACCTTGTAGATCGGAATCGTGTTGTCGTAGAGGTGGTAGGTCTCGAGGCCGAGCAGCTTCTTGCGCAGGCGGAGGTAGCGCTGGAGCGGGCCGGTGCCCTGCCGGACGGTCGTCACCAGCGTGTCCACGACCTGCGGCGGGATGTTGTTGGTGTCGAGCGCCGCCTCCAGGGTGGTCGGATAGTTCCGGGCCTGGGCGAGAAACCAGTCGCGCTGGAGGATGCCGTTGTACAGGGCCGCGTAGGTGTTGCCCGTCGCCGAATAGGTCTCGAGCTGGGCGGTGAACGCCTTCGCGCGATCGGCCTGGTTGTAGTCGGTGGCGAGCAGCGCGAAATAGGCGCCGGGCGTGAGCTTCACCTCCTTGCCGTCGGCCAGCTTGATGTCCGGGAACTTGATGTCCGAGGTCGACAGCTCCTGGTAGATCGTCGTCGGGGCGTCATCCAGCCGGCTGCTGTAGGAGAGCAGCCGCTCGCCCTTCTCATCGAGCACGTGCTTCTGCAGGCGGTAGTTGTCGAGGATGGTGAAGCGGTAGATGCCGAGGTCGGGCGTCTGGGTGATCCACTGCTCCATCGTGGCCTGCGGGACCGTCAGCAGCTCGGGGGTGAACCACGCGGTCGCGGTGCCGAATTTCGCCACCAGCGCGCGGACCCGCTGGAACTTCGCGCTCACGTCCTGGTTCTTGGTGTCGACGTCGCGCTGCAGCTGCGTGAAGCCGTCGACCTTCCCAAGCAGGATGCCGATCTCGTCGGACAGCCGGTAGGCGTGCAGGACCGCCTGCGGCCCCTGCCCGAGAGTGCCCTTCAACGCGGCGAATTCGGCCATCTTGGCGTCCAGCGTCTTCATGCCCGCTTCCCAGGCGTCCCAGCTCGGGAAGATGGGCGCGACGTCCCATTTGTACTCGGTCGGAATTTCGGCGCGGTTCTGGGTCGAGGGCATGGCGGCGAGGGTGGCGGCGAACGCGAGCCCGGCCAGCGTGGCCGCGGCCGCGCGCCGGGGGGCGGGGGAAGACATGACGGCGTGCATGGACGCGGAACATGGAGCCTTTTCCCGTCTCCGTCCAGCCGCCGGTGGCTGATTTCCGGCCGCCGCCCGCCACTCGCCGCTTGACCTCGGCCCGCCGGCCCCTGTCCTCCGTCCCAAGCCATGATCCGCGCCCTGATCTTCGATTTCGACGGTCTCATCATCGACACGGAGACGCCGCTGATCGATGCGTGGGCCGATCTGCACGAGCGCGCCGGCCTCGGCTATTCCCGCGACGACGCCCACCGCCTCGTGGGGCATGTGGGCGTCGAGTTCGATCCCTGGACGGCTTTCGGCCCGCAGGCCGACCGGACGCAGCTGGACGCCGAGCACCGGCGCCTGACGCGCGAACGCGTCGCGCGCCAGCCCGTGCTCCCGGGCGTGCTCGACTGCCTGCACGAGGCCCGGGCCCGGAGCCTCAAGCTCGGCGTGGCCTCCAACTCCAGCCACCGGCATGTCGACGGCCATCTGGCCCGGCTCGGCCTCCTGGCGCTGTTCGACGTGGTGTGCTGCCGCGACGATGTCGCCGCCGTCAAGCCCGCCCCGGACCTCTATCTCGCCGTCACCCGGCGGCTCGGCGTGGCCCCGCCCGAAGCCATCGCCTTCGAGGACTCGACCGCCGGCACGGTGGCCGCCCGCGGCGCCGGCCTGCACGTGGTTGCCGTGCCCAATCCCTCGACCCACGAGCACGACTTCGCGGCGGCGCACCTCGTGCTGCCCTCGCTGGCCGCGGCCCCGCTCCCGCAGCTCCTCGCGCGGTTCGGCTCCGAGGCCCCCTCCGCTCCCCGTCGTTTGTAACGTATTACGTGACAAACGGCGCCGCCGCCCCCTCCGCTTCCCCCCCGCCCGCAACGCCATCCGGGACGGACTCCTCCCCTGCCCGCCTTTCTGACGATGTCAACTAATAGTTGACATCGCCCCCAAGCGGACGCCGGGCCACTGGACCGGAAAATCAATCGACGAATCCGCGGGAACCGGGCAGACCTGAGCACCGGATGCAGGCGATCCCCCGCTACAACATCCTTGGGGTCGGCATTTCCGCCCTGGACCTGCCGGGGGCGCGCGACGCCGTGCTGGCCGCGCTGGCGGAACGGCGCAAGGGCTACGTCTGCACCGCCGACGCCCGCGTCGTCAACCTCGCCGCCGAGAACGACGAATTCCGCGTGCAATTGAACGCCGCATTCCTCACGACGCCGGATGGCATGCCGCTCGTCTGGCTCGGGCGGGCCCGCGGTCACCGCGCGGTGGGCCGGGTCTACGGGCCCGACCTCATGCTCGCCCTCTGCGCCGCCACCGCGGGCACCGGCCACACGCATTTCCTGTACGGCGGGGCCCCCGGCGTGGCGGAACGCCTGCAGGACCGCCTCCGCGCGCGTTTTCCCCGCCTGCGGATCGTGGGCACCTCGTCACCCCCGTTCCGCCCGCTCACGGCGGACGAGGAGGCGGCGCTGGCCGCGCGCGTGGCCGAGGTGAGGCCCGACGTCTTCTGGGTCGGCCTCGGCGTCCCGGAACGGGAGCGCTTCATGGCCCGGATGCTGCCCCGGCTCGAGACGACGCTCCTGCTGGGCGTCGGCGCGGCCTTCGACCTGTTGTCCGAACGCGTGCCCCAGGCGCCCCGCTGGATGCAGCGTGGCGGTCTGGAGTGGTTTTTCCGTCTCTGCCAGGAGCCGCGCCGGCTCGGCCCGCGCTACCTGCGCCACGGCCCCCTCTTTGTGCTCCGGGTGGCCGCCCAGCTCACCGGGCTGCGAAAATACCCGCCGGTGTCCGGCGCCGGCGCGGGCTGATGGCCTTCAGGCGGCGCCCCCGTCCGTCAGAGCAGTTCCGACTGGCGCAGGGCGTCGCGCTTCTCCGGATCGGATGTGCTCTTCTCGAGCAGCCACGCCATCGAATGATCCGCCGCCGCCGGCTCGGTCGCGAGCCGGGCCAGCAACAGCGCCCCCGCCAGGGCGTCGTAGAGCGCGGCGTGGTAGCGCCGGCGCGACGGCGGGCAGTGCGCGGCCGCCAGCGCGTCGAGCGGCGCCTGCAGCCCGCACGCGGCGACCAGGTCCTCCAGCTTCCCGGACGGCAGGCGCGGATACAGTTCGGCATAGAGCCGGCCCGTGTCGATCCACGGCCCCCACGCCACGGTCCGGCCGCCCGGCCGGGCGAAATCGGGCGACGAGCGCGGGTAGGGCCACACCGACTTGAGCAGACCGTTCTCCGCGCCGGCGTAGTGCGCCGCCAGCGGGCCGCGCTCGCGCAGGCCCGCGAAATATTCCCAGTCGGCCGCGAACGGCGGCTGGTCCGCGCCGTCGGCCGCGCGCAGGCCGTGCACGGCGGCATCCTCCGGCCGGATCGCCCCCGTGGCGCGGCACAGCCGGGTCCGGGTCTCGACGACGGCTGCCTCCCGCAGCGTCGCCACGCCGTATTCGAGAATCCCCGAGGTCCGGCTGCCCTCGAAATCCACGAAGAAGATCGCGTGCTCGCTCCAGCGCATGGGATACGACCAAGAGACCAAAGGACCAAAAGACCAAGAGACCACAAGCGAAATGACCGTTGACCTTCCGCCCCAGTCCCTTGGTCTTTTGGTCTCTGGTCCCTGGTCCCGCATGAACCTGACGCCGTACCGCGACTTCATGATCGAGCTGGCCGCCAAGAGCGGCGACTTCATCCGCCCGTGGTTCACGAATCCCGATCTGACCGTGGAGACGAAGTCCGACCAGACGCCCGTGACCATCGCCGACCGGGGTGCGGAGGAGCTGATGCGCCGCCTGATCCGCACGCGCTTTCCCGACCACGGCATCCTGGGCGAGGAGCACGGCGCCGAAAACGCCGACGCGGAATTCCTGTGGGTGCTGGACCCCATCGACGGCACGCGCGCATTCGCGGCGGGCTGCCCGCTCTTCGGGACCCTCATCGCCCTGATGCACCGCGGCCAGCCCGTCCTCGGCGTCGTTCATCAGCCCGTCCTCCACCAGATGCTGCTGGGCGACGGCGCGCGGACCACGCTCAACGGCGTGCCGGTGACGGTCCGCCGCGTGGCCCGGCTCGAGGAGGCCACCCTCCTGTGCAGCGACCCGCTGACGCCCGCCCGCCACCAGAACGGGCCCGCCTTTGCCGCCCTCGCCCAGCAGGTGAAGCTCGTGCGCTCCTGGGGCGATTGCTACGGCTACCTCCTGCTCGCGACCGGCGGCGCGGACATCATGTGCGACCCGATCATGAACCCGTGGGACATCGCCGCGCTCATCCCGGTCGTGCGCGGCGCCGGCGGCGTGATCACCGACTGGCAGGGTTGCGACCCGGTGAAGGCGACCTCGATCGTGGCCGCCGGCCCGGCGCTGCATCCGCGGGTCATCGCCGCGCTGAACCCGTAGGGCTCCGGCGCAGCGGGGGACGGTCCCGCCGACCCCGGACCGCTCAGCGCCGCGACCTCCGCCCGGGCTTCCACTCCGCCGTAATCACCGACGTGAACCCCCCGCGCGCCTTCCAGTCGGAGATCACCGTCAGCCGCCGCGGCTTCAGCCGAGTGCCGAGGTCGTCGCAGATCCGGTTGGTCACCGCCTCGAAGAAGATCCCCTCGTTGCGGTAGGCGTGAAAGTAGAGCTTCAGCGATTTCAGCTCCACGCAGAGCCGGTCGGCGACGTAGCGCACCGTGATCGCCGCGAAATCCGGATGCCCCGTGATCGGGCACAGGGAGGTGAACTCGTGATGCGTGTGCTCGATCACGTAGTCCCGCTCCGGCGCGGGATTGGGGAACGTCTCCAGGATCTTCGGATCAGCCATCGCTTTTAGCATCGAGTAGCGAGTAGCGGGTAGCGAGTAGAAAGGAATCGGGCCGCGGTTGCGCAGCATGCTCGCTGCTCACTCCTCGCTACTCATTACTGCCGGCTACATCGCCGTCTCGATGAACCGCTGTTCGCGGATGACGGTGATCTTGACCGTGCTCGGGTATTGCAGCTCCTCCTCGATCCGGCGGCGGAGCCGCTTCGCCAGTTCGCGGGCCTGCTCGTCGGTGACCGCCTGGGGGTTGACCACGACGCGCACCTCGCGCCCCGCCTGGATCGCGTACGCCTGCTGCACGCCCTCGACGGACAACGCCAGCTTCTCCAGCCGCTCGAGGCGCTGGATGTAGCCGGCCATCGACTCGGCCCGGGCGCCGGGCCGCACCGCGGAAATCGTGTCGGCCAGGATGACCAGGCCGGCGTAGATCGTCTCGGGCTTCACCTCCTCGTGGTGCGCCGCCACCGCGTTCACGACGATGGGCGTCTCGCCGTGGCGCTTCACAAACTCGGCGCCGATGAGGGCGTGGCTGCCCTGGTATTCGCCGTCCACCGCCTTGCCGATGTCGTGCAGGAGGCCCGCGCGCTTCGCCACCTGGGGATCGAGGCCGATCTCTGAGGCGAGCATGGAGCAGAGGAAGCCCACCTCGACGGAGTGGTCGAGAACGTTCTGGGTGTAGGAGAACCGGAACTTCAGCTTGCCCAGCAGGTTGATGATCTCCGGATGCAGCCCGTTCACCTGCAGCCGCTGCACCGCCTCCTCGCCGGCCTGCACGACGTTGAGGCGGACCTCCTCCTTCGCCCGGCCGACGAATTCCTCGATGCTCGACGGATGGATCCGGCCGTCCTTGATCAGGCTCTCGAGCGCCAGCTTGGCGATCTCGCGCCGCACGGGGTCGAACGAGGAGATCAGCACCATCTGCGGCGACTCGTCGATGAGCAGGGTGACGCCGGTGGCCGACTCGAAGGCTTTGATGTTCCGACCCTCGCGGCCGATGATCCGGCCCTTCATGTCCTCGTTGGGCAGCTGGATGATTGTCGCGGTGAGGTCGTTGTTCGGCTTGCTCGCAATCCGCTGCATCGAGGCGATCAGGATCCGCCGCGCCTCCGTCTGCAGTTCCTGCTCCGACTTTTCCAGGGTGGCGCGCCGCAGCGCACGAAATTCGTCCTGACACTCCAACAGCACCTCTTCGCGCAGTTGGCGGCGGATTTCCTCCGCGTCCA
>JBAIXJ010000513.1:0-6130 GCA_037916645.1 Opitutales bacterium
TCCGTCAGCGGCAGCATCACGCCGCTGCGGAAGAGCGTCACCTGTCCGGTGCTGGACGAGATCACGATCGAGATGCACTGCGTGGCCACCGAGATGGCGGCCGCCGCGGCGTGGCGCGACCCCAGACCGCTGGGCAGCGCATGGTCGTAGTCCGCCGCCTGGATGAGGCTGCCCGCCGACTCGACCACGCCGTCGCCCCGGATGACGAACGCCCCGTCCACCGACGAGAACTCCTTGATCGTCTCGTCCATGAACGGGCTGAGAATGTTGCGATCCTCGTCCTTGTAGCCGTAGAACGGATTCAGCACGAGCGGCTTGATGAATTTCTCCACCTGGTCGGTGTCACCGACGACGAACAGCCCGCCGACCGGCCGCCCCTCGCGGCCCTCGACCGCCAGGTCGGTGGCCACGGCGAGCACCCGCTCGAGCACCTCGGGCTTCACGTCGGGCGGCAGCAGGTCGGAGTGCCCCGTGAGCAGGGTCTGGAATTCCCGTTCCACATCGACCACCACCACGGTGTCGAACTGGTTGCTGCCGGCGATGCCGCCGACGCAGCAGACCCGGTCGCTGAAATTGATGATGCCGCGGGTCAACGCCACCAGCACGGCGCTGCGCAGCTGCGCCAGGCGCTGACTGGAGAACGAGCGCACCTGGATGATCTCGGCGAACCCGGTGCGCTCCTCGCCCAGGTCGCCGGGGTTGCCCGTCACCAGGATCGTCTTCGTCGTGCCGAACCACTTGCCGCCCTCGATGCCGCCGGCGAAGGTGTCGCCGAAGACCATGACGGACGCGCAGCCGCAGCCCTTGGCCACCCGCTCCGCTTCCCGGAAGATGATCCGGTTGATCCGGTTCTGCTGGACCTGCGCCGGCCGCGCCGCGATGCCGCCCAGGCCGACGAACAGGCGCTGAAAGAACTGCTCCAGATCCGGCGCCTGCACGAGGCCCTCGACGAACTCGGGCTCCTTGACCAGCCGGGCGAGCGAGGCGAGGACCTGGAGGTAGTCGCGCGCCCCCTCGTCGGCGATGAGCATGATGATGAGGTGCAGCCGCTCGTTGTCCTTCAGGCCGTCGTAGCGGATGCCGGCCTGGCTGCGGCCGATGGCCAGCACGTAGCGGCGGCGCATCTTCACCCGCACGTGCGGCAGCGCCACACCGAGGCCGAGGTAGGTCGTCATCGTGTTCTCGCGCTGCAGCAGCGCCTTGAGGAGCGCGTCCGGGCTCAGGTCGGAGAACCGGCTGACGGACACCTCCAGCAGCTCCATCAGCGCGCCCTTCAGGTCGGTGCTGAGGAGGTCGACGATGCGCTGGCGGGTGATGAATTTCTCGAGCCGCATGCGAAGGTTCCGGTTTCGACCCCGGGCGGGCGCCGGGCGCGCCTAGCGTTCCCAGTCGAGCGCGCCCTTTCTGGCCTCATAGACGAGCCCCAGCACGAGCAGGCCGACGAACACGAGCATGGGCGTCAGCACCGGCAGGTGCGCCGCGAGAAACTCGCGGTACACGAACGTCCACGGGAGGAGAAAGATCACCTCGATGTCGAACAGGATGAACAGCATCGCGGTCACGTAGAACTTCACCGCGAAGCGGGCGTGCACGATCCCGCCGCCCGGCACGCCGCACTCGTACGGCGTGTCCTTGATCCGGTTCTTGCGCGCGCGCTGGCCCAGCAGGTGGCTCGCGCCGATGATCGCCGCGCCGATCCCCGCCGCCAGGATGATCTGGTAGAGGAAGGGGGAGAAGCTCGCGGGAGACATCGCTGCTAAATTGCCCGCAAGCCGCCCGTCCACTCAAGTGGAAATTTGCGGCCGCCCGCGGCGCGTCACGGCCGGGCCGCCGGCGCCGGCCCGGCGGCGGCGACCGAGCCATCGGGGACCCGGATCCACTGCACGGTGTCGGGCGAGTCCGCGCCGACGCCCAGCTGCTGGGCGAACTCCAGCATGCGCAGGCCGTCGGAATCGATCTCCTTGAAGCCGGCGTTGAGACGGCCGCGGTTGATCCGCTGGAGCATGAGGGCGTCGAGCATCACCGGATCCGCGCTCAGCCAGAGGCGCGGCTCGGAAAGGGTGTAGAGCGAGTTGAAGTACGGGCCGCCGATGAACTGGTAGCGCTCGAGGCTGACGATCGTGAAGATCCAGGAGGACCGCAGCTCGGGGATGGCCGCCATCTCCGCCACGGCCGCCGGGGCGTTGGCGGGGCTGCGGAAGAAGCGCAGCGTGTTCGACGCGTTCCACAGGGTGGCGTTCACCAGGGCGCCGTTGATGCCCAGCACCGGATGGTCGGTGTAGACCGGCAGGTTGATCCAGAAGTCGGAGTCGAGGAACAGCGGCGTGTCGAGGAAGCTCTTGCGGTCCTCGGCCACCGTCGTCTCGACCTTGCCCCCCGCCGCCTCCTCGGCCGCGCGCTCGTTCAGGATCGGGTCAAACCGCGTCGGCAGCGGGCTGTCGTAGAACCAGGTGGGATCATAGAACTTCCCCGACTCGAGCACGAAGATCGGGTGCCCCTGGAACACGCTCCGGCCCGTGACCAGCGACGGCAGGTAGCCCGTGAACCGCATGCGCAGCCCGCTCAGCCCCACGATGAAGATGTTCGCCGGCTTGTAGCCCCGCCGCTGGAGCGCCGCGATCACGCCCTCCACCAGCGGGATCGGGGTGGCGAGGCCGGGACCGGAATCGCTGTAGATCTTCAGACCGACCTTCCCCTTGGCACCGGGCACCAGGCGCCGCCCGGACGTCTCCTCGTAACGGGTGAACATCGCCTCGACCGCCGCCGAGTAGTCGTCCACCGCGAAGCCGTGCAGCGCACTCTCGAACACCGGGCTGGGCACCGGCTGCGGCGGCGGCGCCGTCTCCGCCGCGGCCGCGCGGGCCGCGCCCGCGAGGACCAATGCCAGGGCCGCCGCGACTGCGCGGACCCCGGGAATGCGCCCGACCTTGCCCCATGGATGCATGTTTACTATGTGGTTCATAACCGCGCCTGGTTCCGCGCGAAAGGCGGCAAACTTGACACACCTCCCCGGGGGTTGAAAGTGCATTCTGCGTTTCCGCCCGCGTTTTGCCCCCGCCCCGCGCGGCGCCTCCTCCATGCCCGTCATCAAACCGTCCAGCCTGCGCGACCTCAAGGCCCGCGTGAATCTCCTCGAGGTGGTGTCGCGCACGGTGACCATGCGCAAGGTCGGCGCGCGCTTCCGGGGCCTCTGTCCGTTCCACCAGGAGAAGACGCCGTCCTTCTACGTCAATCCGGACAACGGGTTTTACAAGTGCTTCGGCTGCGGCAAGGCGGGCGACGCCATCACCTTCGTGCGCGAGACCGAGGGCCTGAACTTCACGGAGGCCGTCGAAACGCTCGCGAAACGGTTCGGCGTGCCCATCGAATACGAGGCCGGCTCCGGCCCGAGCCGCGAGGAGCGGTCGCTCCGCCAGGAGCTGTTCGAGCTGCACGAGATCGCGGCCGAACACTTCCACCAGGCGTTCAAGGGCCCGGGGACGGCCGGTGCATTCATGCGCGCCTACTGGACGGAGAAGCGGCGCTTTCCGCTGGAGCTGGCGGAGGAGTTCAAGATCGGCGCGGTCGACGCCGCCGGCGGGGAACTCGCCGGCGCGCTGCTCAAGCGGAAGTTCTCCGAGGCGGCGCTGCGCCAGTGCGGGCTGTTCTTCGTCCCGCGTTCTGCTGACGAGCAGACCGGCCCGCTCATGCTCGGCGCGCTCAAGCCCCGGTTCCGCGGCCGCCTGATGATCCCGATCCGCGACCACCAGGGCCGCGTGGTCGCCTTCACCGCGCGGCAGACCGACCTCACGCCCGAGGACGATCCCGCGCGCGAGGCCAAGTACGTCAACTCGCCCGAGACCCCCATCTTCACCAAGGGCAACCTGCTCTTCAACCTCGACCGCGCCCGCCAGCACGTCGCCGAGGGCCGGCCGTTCCTGATGGTGGAGGGCCAGCTCGACGCGATGCGCTGCTGGCACGTGGGCCTCAAAACCACCATCGCTCCGCAGGGCACCGCGATCACCGACACGCAGCTGATCCTGCTGCGGCGCTACCTGCCGCAGGTGGAGTGTTTCCTCGACGGCGACGCCGCCGGCCAGAAGGCCGCGATGCGCCTGCTCCCGCTGGCGCTCCGGGCCGGGCTGGAGGTCAAGTTCCTCGTCCTGCAGCAGGGCGACGACCCCGACTCGCTGTTCCGCGAGCGCGGCCTCCCGGCCTACGACGAGCTCCGCCAGCGCGCCCTTTCGGCCATGGCCTTCGCCTGCCGGAGTTTGCTGCCGGAACCCGGCGGCGCGTCCCCGGACGAGAAATCGCGCGCGGCGCAGGCGATCTTCGCCCTCGTGGTCAACAGCGAGTTCGAGGTGGCCCGCGCCGAGTTCCTCGGTGAGTGCGCCGGCCACCTGCGGCTGGCCGCCGCCGCCCTGCAGCGGGACTTCGCCCCCTTCCTGCGCCGGCAGGCGCGGACCGGCGCGCCCCCGCCGGCCCCGCCCGCTCCGCCGGCGGCCCCGGCCGGCGCCCGGACTCCCGAGCAGGACCTGCTCCTGCTCTGCCTCCACTTCGAACGGGTGGGCAAACCCCTGGCGCACGAGCTGCTCGGGCGCGACTGGATCGACGCCACCCACCCGGCGGGCGCCCTGCTGCGCCGCTTCCTGACCGAGTTCGAGCACGACGCCTGGCCGGGGCGCGATCACCTCGAGGACCTGCTGGAAACCCCGGAGGAAAAGGCCCTCGTGGCCTCGCTGCTGTTCGAGCCCCCGAACCTCGACGATCCGCGCAAGGCGGCCAACGAAGGATTGCGCCGGCTCCAGGCCCGCGCGCTCGAGCCCCAGCTGCGGCAGTTAGAACTTGAAATAGCCGGGAAACAGACGGATGTTAACGCTGACATCCTGTCGCTGTTGCATCGCCGCTCGGAGATCCAACGCCTGCTCCGCCAGCCACCCGCGCTGACGGTCGGGGGATGATTTTTTCTGTTTTTACCGTTTTCCATGCCGCGTACGCCCAAGTCCGCTTCGACCGCCGCCAAAATCGAGACGCCCGCCGCCACCGACGAAGCGCCCGCTCCCGCCGTGCCCGCCGCCAACGGCGCGGTGGCCGGGGCGCCGCCGGGCGCCGAAATTCCCGCCGGCAGCGCCAGCATCAACGAGAAGATCCGCTACCTCATCCGGCTGTCGAAGGAGCAGGGCTACCTGACGTTTGACGACATCAACGACGCGCTGCCCGAAAGCGTCGACAACCCGGAGGACATCGAGAACGTCATCTCGATCCTTCAGAACCTCGAGATCGACATCCTCGATCCCGAGGAGGTCGACAGCTACAAGCAGCGCCAGGAGGAGGCCGAGGAGGAGGAGTCGCGGTCGTCGCAGCACGACATCCTCGACGACCCGGTGCGGATGTACCTCAAGCAGATGGGCCAGGTCCCGCTGCTGACGCGCGAGCAGGAGGTCGAGATCTCCAAGCGGATCGAGAACGCGGAGCTCCGCGCGCAGGAGGCGCTGTTCCAGGCCGGCATCATCAGCCGGCACATCATCGCCCTCGGCCGGAAGCTCCTGAACCGCGAGGAGCGGTTCGACCGGATCGTGATCGACAAGAAGATCGACAGCCGGGAGGCGTACTTCAAGTCGCTCCCGCGCCTGGTGGACGCCACCCAGCGGGCCGAGGACATGGTGCACGAGGCGTGGCAGGAGCAGCTCAAGGCCCGCTCGGAGGCGGAGCGCAAGCGGGCGCTGACCAAGTTCCGGAAGCGCGAGAACGTGCTCCGCGCCCACTTCCCGAAGTTCTATTTCAAGCTCAAGGTGTACGAGGACTACCTCGAGGGCCTCAATCCGCTCCTCAACGAGATCCACTCCACCCTCGACTCGCTGGAGCGCGCCCGGCACCCGAAGACGCGGAAGGACGCCGCCATCGACACGCGGGCGCTGCACCAGCGCCTGCGCCAGATCGAGCAGGAGTCGCGGGTCGGCCCGGCCGAGCTGGCGGCCCTGGTCGGCAAGACCCGGACCCACGTGCGGGAGGCCCACAAGGCCAAGACCGAGATGGTCGAGGCCAACCTGCGCCTCGTCATCTCGATCGCGAAGAAGTACACCAACCGCGGCCTGTCGTTCCTCGACCTCATCCAGGAGGGCAACATGGGCCTGATGAAGGCGGTCGAGAA
>JBAIXJ010000514.1:0-1657 GCA_037916645.1 Opitutales bacterium
GGCCGGCATGATGCCCGCCACGGTGACGTTGCCGCCGTTGAGCCGGATGGTTTTGCCGACCAGGTCGGGGTCGCCGGCGAACGACTGCTGCCACAACGCGTAGCTGATTACGGCCACGGGCGGGGCGCCCTTGTCGCCGTCCTCCGCCGTCAGGAAACGGCCGCGCACGGGCGGCAGCCCGAAGGCGCGCAGGACCTCCGGGGTGCAGATCACACCGGGCACGGACTGGGCATTCTCGCCGCCGACGTTGACCCGGCGGGGCGAGTACACGCCGAAGTCGGAGAACGACGTGGCCTGCTCGTGGAGATCGAAGTAGTCGGGCGACGACAGCGGCCAGTAGTCACCCGACCACACCATCACGAGCCGGTCGGCGCGCGGAAGGGAGAAGGGCTCGACCACCAGCGCCTGCAGCGAGCTGAACATCGCAGTGGAGGAACCGATGCCGACCGCCAGCGTGATGACGGCGACGGCGAAAAAGGCGCGCGACTTGGCGAGGTTGCGCAGGGCGAGACGTAGGTCAGAGAGCATGGCTGGGGACGCGAGCTGGAGCGTACGGAATGATAACCCGTGTTTCCACACCGGGGTTACACGAAATCGGCGGGAATCGCGATGCTGCTGGTGGCAATGGCCGCGCTGTTCTCTGCGGGCCTTGGGGATCGGCCAAGGCGCCCGCGCCTTGTGGGCAGTGGGGTTTGACACGAGCACACGCCGCCGGCACGGTCAGGCGCCTCGCCGCTCGCCCCAGTGGCGGGTAGCTTCGTCCATTCCAGTCCGCGGTTCCGGCCCGAATCCACCTTTCACACCCGACCATCATGTGCTCCCTTCGTCTGGCCAGATTGTCCCGCCTTGCCTTCGCCCTCGCCGCCGCCGCTCTGATGTTTCCGAGCGCGCGGAGCGCAGAGGTGCCCAAGCCGGAGGCGCGGTGGCCGCACCTCACGACGGCGATGTTTTTTACGAGCCGCGACGTCACCAATCTGCTCGGCACACCGGAGAAGCGCGCCGCGACGCTGGCGTATTTTGCGCCGCTCCGGCTCTCCAAGGTCTACTTGGAGGACGCGCGCGGCGACGAGGCCGCCGTCGCCGAGCTCCAGGCGATCGCGACAGCGCTCAAGGCGGAGGGACTCGAGGTCTCCGGCGCCGTCGTGCCGGCCGGCGAGCACGGCCCGCTCTGCTACAACGACCCCAAGGACATGGCCCTGCTCGAGGGGCGGGTGCGGGTGCTGGCCCGGGTGTTCGACGAGATCATCGTCGACGACTGGCTCTTCACGACCTGCACCTGCCCAAAATGCGTGGAGGCGCGCGGCAGCGAGTCGTGGGCGGATTATCGCAGCCGCCTCGTGGCCGAGCAGTCGAAGATCCATCTCATCGACGCCGCCAGGCAGGTGAATCCGCGCGTCCAGGTGATCATCAAATATCCCAACTGGTACGAGGGCCACCGGCAGCATGGCTACGACGTCGCCCGGCAGACGCCGCAGTTCGACGGGGTGAGCGTCGGCATCGAGACGCGGCAACGTGCGACCCACGACCAGCACATCCCGATCTATTCGGGCTACGTCTTCCAGCGGTGGATCGGCGGCGACGCCGGCCCAAAGTGGCGCAGCGCCTGGCTCGACAACTACGGC
Organism: Opitutales bacterium; assembly: GCA_037916645.1. Lineage (GTDB taxonomy): Bacteria > Verrucomicrobiota > Verrucomicrobiia > Opitutales > Opitutaceae > Fen-1467. The sequence goes on from JBAIXJ010000514.1 coordinate 1,623, forward strand.
ATGGAGGGCGACGACAACGACTACGTCGCCCAGGT
>JBAIXJ010000515.1:0-2029 GCA_037916645.1 Opitutales bacterium
GCGACCAGGTGGATTCTCAACCTTGGCGCGCCGTCCGTTGCTCTCAATCGCGATGCCGAAGGCTGTAGGCCGCCAGCTGGCTGGCGCCGAATCGGTGTCGGGCAGTGGCGCGAGCAAGCTCGCTGCCTACAGATGATGGGTTTGGGCGACCCAAACGGATACCCGTTGGGGGCAATGCCGACGACGTCACCGCAGCAGGGCGGAGGCGCACCACAGGACCGGGGCCTGGCCGTGCGGGTCTCCGACGGCGCGCGGGCGGTCGAGGTAGTATTGCAGGTCATTCTTGGCGCCGGTGCCCACGCAGACCTCGTCGATGGCGCCCTCGGCGTTGAGATGCCGCACCAGCGCGAGCCAGCCGCGCCGGGCGGCGGGACCATATTGCTCCGCCGCCAGCCAGCCGTTCCGCACGCCCGTGATCATCGCGAAGGTGAACATCCCGGTGCACGAGGTCTCACCCCAGGCTTCCGGATGATCGACCAGCTGGCGCCACCGGCCATCGGCACCCTGGCATTCGAGCAGCGTCGCCATCATCTTCCGGTAGCCGGCGAAAATCCGCGGCCGCAGGGGGTGGGACTCAGGCAGATCGCGGAGGAGCTCGGTCAGGCCGGCGGCCACCCAGCCGTTGCCGCGGCCCCAGAAGAACGACGATTCCGCCGAATGATGGAACAGACCGTTGGGCTGCTGCAGGCGGTCCAGGTAGGCGGCCATCTCGCGCGCGGCCCGGTCCAGATAGCGCACTTCGCCCGTCGCCCGGAAGGCCTCCGTCTGCAGCGCGGTGATCATGAACATGTCGTCGATCCAGTAGCGCGTCTGGTTCGTCAGGCCGTCGAGGGTGGGGTTGTCCCACTGGCCGTCGGCAAACGTCAGGCCGAGGCTGCGCCAGCGCGCGGCGTGCGTCTGCCGGTACAATTCGAGCGGCACCACGCCGAAGACCGAGTTGTCCACGTGGTCGATCGGCGGGAGGAGCTTTTCCTCGCGGGACACGAGCGTCTCGAGCCGTTCAACCAGCCGCGCCGAGAGTCCGGCGTCCTTGGTGAGTTGGGTGAAGGTCAGCGCGCCGTACCAGACGCAGACCTCGGCGTAGGAAAGGGTGCCGCGCTCGGTCCAGAGCACATGGGGCGAGGCGAGGAAACGCTCCGTGACACGGCGACCAATCACCTGCGGCGAAACGCCGGGCTCGGGCCAGGAACCGAAGAAGGGGTCCGCGTCGGTCCCGGCGGCGCGAAGGGGCGCGATGGTTTGCACCACCAAGACACAAAGACACAAAGTTGCCTGCCGGAGTGAAAGGGCCCCGCCCTCTGTGTCTCTGTGCCTTTGTGGTGAAGAGCTCATCGCTTCTCACGATTGGATCGTCCGCGCCGAGCGCGTTAATCGTTGGGATGGCCGGGCATGCGCTTGAGCCGAACCTGCTCGTAATAGTCCAGGGGATGCGCGGGCGCCTCGACACCGGCGGGCAGGGGAAGTTTCGAGAAGGTCTGGAAATAGAGCAGGCAGGCGTCGCGCCAGGTGCCGGCGTCCCGCTCCTGGATGCGCAGCAGCGCCGCGACGTGGGACCAGCGCTCGTCGTCGATCAGGCCCTTCAGCGCCGCCCAGGTTGACTGCCACCCGCGGACCTCGTCCACGCCGTGCTGGTAATGCCGGCCCAGCTCGTCCCACAGCGTCCGGCCGGACTTCATCCGGTGGCCCCACGGCACGTGATGAAACCACAGCAGCAGGTTCTCGGGGCAGGTGGCCAGATCGCCGAACCGGGCGGCGACCGGGGGCGCGTACTGGGCCACCGCATTGGAGCCGGTCGCGGTCCGGTCGAAACCGATCCCCGCGGCGTCGGCGCGGTGATAATAGACCGGGTTCCAATCGGCCCGGGAGAGGTCGTTGACCCACGGCCCCGGACCGTAGTGATGACCGGTGGCCATGAGGTGGGCCAGGCCGAGCGGCATCGAGTAGTCGACCACGGCCTCGCGCGACGCGAGCAGCAGGGCGGTAACCGGCGGCACGATGCGCGGATCATTGCCGAACGTCATCCGGGTCC
>JBAIXJ010000516.1:0-2293 GCA_037916645.1 Opitutales bacterium
GGCCGGTCAGGTCGAAGACGAGCAGACGGTCGGCCGGGATGCCCTTGACGATGCCCTCGCGGATGCTCCAGCCCTGCATCACGACGGTCGCCTGCGGGTCGAAATCCTGCATCACCCGGTACAGCGCGGCGCCGACCGCCGGCAGGTAGTCGGGCCGGTTGACAGGCGGCGTGCCCTCGTGGAACGGATCGGCCGCGTAGAAATGGTCGGTGCCGAAGAGCTTCGTCTGCTCCTCGAGGAAAATCCGCCCCATCTTCGCATAGAGCGGATCCTCCGGATCAAGCTGCGCCGTGCCCGGCGGCACCAACCCCCAGATGGCTTTGGGCCGGATCTTCGCCTCCGGGAAATGCCGCGCCAGCGCCAGTGGCACGCAGCCGGAGAATCCCTGGAGCACGGGCGTCATGCCCAGCTCGCGTTCACGTGCCAGGACCCGGCGGCCGAGTTCCACGTGCGCATCGATCCAGCTCTGCGGCAGCGGGCCGGCCCAATGCTCGATGTTGCCCATCCACTGCCACGCGAGATAAGCGGGCCCCACGAGATAGTCGCCGATCTCCCCGTCGCTCAATCCCAGCCGGCGCAGCGTGGCCTGCCAGACCGCCTCCTGGCCGGTCGCCGCGAGCGGCATGGTAATTCCATGCAGCGCCATCCAGTCGATCTCGCGTTCCCACCGCGGCCAGTCCCACCACGACATGGTGTAGTTGAAGGTGCAGTAGTTCAGGTAGGCGCGACACCGGTACGGCGACACCACGCGCGTCTTGGCGGGAACCGGCGGGAGCGCACCGGCCGCCGGAGGATTGTCGCCGTTCCACGAGAACTGGGCGTGCGTCACCTCGCGCAGATACCAATCCAGCGCGGCGCCGATCGAGACTCCCGTGTTGCCCCGCAGGACCAGGCGACCGCCGGCTGTCTCGGCCTCGAACACGTCCAGCCCCCCGTCGGCCGGCGGGATGATCTGCACGTCGATCTGCGCGGCATGGCCGGGAAGCAACCGCTCAATCAACCCGCGCGCGGCCGCCTCCGGCGATGCTCCACGGCTGGCGCCCGCCGCCAGCACGGCCACCAGAAGTCCGAGGAATACCGGAAAGGGAGGTCGCATGATGGTGTGACGGTGGCATGGATCTGGCTGGCGCAGTGCTGGAGTTCGCGCGCGCCGGTCGCCATGCATCGCCGAGGCATCGAGTGTCTCCATTCCTCGCCCGAACTGAAGACCAAAACTCGGCCGCGCCAGCTCCGTTTCGTCGTCCGCCGGCGCATTCAGTTCCTTCCGAGCGCGCTGCGGTTTGTCATTTAATAGATGACATCCCGCACCTGCCGCGCCAGAGGAGCAAGTCGTGGCGATGACCGGCCCCCTGTGTTGAGCCGCACAGGTGGATTCATGGGATCCCGCGTGAACGCCGGCCCGGATGAAGCTTGAACGGTGGCGCGGCGCCCGGCAGCCTTCGAATTCCAGCGTGAAAACCTCCGCGTTGCTCGCCACCGCCGTCGATCGGGTCGAACTCGTCGAAACACAGATCCCTGACCCCGGGCCCGGACAGATCATCATCGAAGCCCAGTACACCGCCATCAGCCCCGGCACGGAGATGCGGTGCCTCGCCGGCAGGCAGGTCAAGGTCACGTTCCCCTACATCCCCGGCTATTCGATGGTCGGCCGCGTCGCGGCCCGCGGCGCCGGCGTCGCGCTCGCCGAGGGCACGGTTGTCTTCTGCCAGGGGACCGACCAGGCGGGTTTTCCCCTCGCTTGGGGCGGGCACATCGGCCACGCGCTGAAGGGCGCGGACGGCGTCTTCCCGGTGCCGGCCGGCGTCGATCCGCTCGAGGCGACGCTCACCAAGGTCAGCGCGATCGCTTACCGCGGGGTCCGGGCCGGCGTCACCCAGCCGCACGAGGAAGTCGCGGTCGTCGGACTCGGGCTCATCGGCCAGCTGGCCGCCCGGCTCCACCGGCTCGCCGGCGCGCGGGTCGTCGCCGCGGACGTGAGCCCCGACCGGGTCGCGGTGGCGCGCGGCGCCGGCCTCGAGGCGATCGTGCCGGACCGGGACCTCGTCGCTTCTTTTGCGAAAGTGCAGCCCGGCGGCGCGGATGTCGTGGTCGACTGCACCGGCGCCCCGGCCGTGCTGCAGCAATCGGTCCGACTCGCCAAGCCGAAGCCGTGGGACAACTCGCTGACCGCGCCGACGCGGCTCGTCATCCAGGGCAGCTACGCGGCGGACGTGATCTTCGACTACCACGAGGCGTTCTACCGCGAGCTCGCCGTCCATTTCCCCCGCGACAACCAGCCGCGCGACGCCGTCGC
>JBAIXJ010000517.1:0-7491 GCA_037916645.1 Opitutales bacterium
ATGACCCGACTTCGGTCCGTCCGATTCCTGATTGGCGCCGCGCTCGCCGCGGCGTGCCTGGTTCCCGCGGAGGGATGCCGGAAGCTGGTGGCCGCCGCGCCACCCGGCGCGGAGGAACGCCTGAAACCCCTGGCGGCGGCCCTTGCCAGCGCCCGCGACGCCGACTTGAGCGCGGCGGGCGTCGAGCTGCCGGCGCCCGGCGACGAATTCGAGCTCAGCGCCGCCCAGGCCCGGGATCTCCTCCAGCGGCTCCGGGGACGGATGCGCCTCGAACCCGGCGTGCCGACGGACCTGCCGGCGTTGCAGCAGTACCGGTTCTTTCTTCGCCGGGTCACCGATCCGCTTGTCGAGCGGTCCCGGATCAGCGGCGGCCTGCCCCGGCCCTACCTGGTGACGGTGTTCGAGCTGAACGCCGACGGGCACATGGATACCGGGAAGTGCTTCAGCTACTAGGGCGGGGGTGGTACCGCTTGCCCCGGCCGCTGATCCCCCTGCCAGTCGGCCGGCTTGAGCCAGACTAGCGCCGCGCGCCGGCGTGCGGCGCGAGCAGCCGCCGGATGGTGTCGCCGAGCGTGGTCACCTCGTAGGGCTTGGAGACCATCGCCTGGAAACCGTGCCGGTCGAACTCCGCGAGCACCGGGTCGTTCGAGTAACCGCTGGACACGATGGCGGGGACGTCGGGGTCGATCGTCCGGATCTGCTCGATCGCCTCGCGCCCGCCCATCCCGCCCGGGATGGTCAGATCGAGAATCAGCAGGTCGTAGGGGCGGCCCGCGCCGCGCGCCTCCCGGAAGGCGCGCACGGCCTCGGCGCCATCAGCCACCACCGTCGCCTCGAGGTTCATGCGCTGCAGCAGGGCGGTCCCGAGCCGCCGGATGCTTTCCTCGTCGTCCATCAACAGCACCCGGGCCGGATTCCCGTCGCCCAGCGGCTCGCCCGCCCCGGCCGGAACGGGCGGAGTCGACGCGCGCGCCGCCTCGCTGGCGGCCGGCAGCCACACCGTGAACTGCGCGCCCTCGCCCGGCTTCGCATCGACCTCGATGTGCCCCTGGTGCTTCTTGACGATCGAATACACCGTCGCCAGGCCCAGCCCGCTGCCCCCTTTGCGCGTGGAGAAATACGGGTCGAAGATGCGCGGCAGGACCTCGGGGTTGATGCCCTCGCCCGTGTCGGCCACGTCCAGCCGGAGGTAGCGGCCCGCGGCAAGCGCGGTCCGGCGGCCGGGGGCGACCTCGTCGTTGTGCAGGGCGATCCGGAGGATGCCGCCGAGGGGCATCGCCTGGACGGCGTTGATCGCGAGGTTCTGGATGACCTGGGCGATCTGGTTGCGATCCACGTCCGCCGGCCACAGGTCCGGATCGATCGCGTATTCGCAGCGCACCTTGGATCCGTGCAGGACGAAATCGGTGGTTTCCTGCACGATCCGGGACAGCGAGACGGCGGCCCGCAGGGGGTTGCCCCCCTTGGCGAACGTGAGGAGCTGCTGCGTGAGGTCCCGGGCCCGCACCGCGCCCCGCTGGCCGTCGCGCAGCGCGTCGCCCGCCAGCGCCATCACCTTCTCGTCCATCATCACGAGGCTGAGGTTGCCGAGGACGATCGTCAGCAGGTTGTTGAAATCGTGGGCGATGCCGCCGGCCAGCACGCCGAGCGACTCCAGCCGGGTCGCGCGCTCCACCTCCGCCTCGAGCTGGGCCTGGCGCTCGAGCTGGGCGCGGATCTGCGTCGTCTGCTGCCGCACGCGACGCCGCAGGGCGATGACCCAGGCCATCCCGATCAGCAGGCATCCGCCCAGAAACGCCAGCGCCAGGAAGGCCCGCCGCAAGGTCCACACCTGCGCCGGCTGGAAGACCGCGATGTCCTGCGGGGACCGCAGGTGGAGCTGGAAGCTGCGCGACTGCCGCGAGTCGTCGAAGACGAGCCGGTAGATCCCCGTGAGGTCCAGCCCCGCGCCCAGGTCGAGGGCCAGCGGCGCATGGCTGAAGCCCGGCTCATCCAGCACCGCCTCGAACAGCGTCGGCCCGGCCTGCAGGGTCAGGCGCACGGGCTGCCCCGGCCGGCGGATGAAATCGATGAGCGAGCCCCGCACGCTCACGAGCCGGGAATCGAACGCGAGCGTCAGGCGGGCGGGATTGTCCAGCCGCTCGGGCAGCGGCGGCGGGCCGGAGCCCGCCTTCCGAAAGGCCGCCTCGCGCAGCACGGTGCGCACGCCCTCCCAGCCCAGGATGCCGACCGCCTCGATCCGGTCGCCGGGTGCCAGCGGCGCCGTTTCGCGGCTGAGCAGCAGCAGCGCCGCCCGTTCATCCTGCAGGTAGACGTGGCTGCCCGGCGTGGCGTGGAGGACGACGCCGGCCACGCGCACGCGGGTCAGGTCCTTCGCGGTGCTGAGCTGCCGCAGGCTCTTGATCGAGCGCAGCGGCAGATCGAATTTGTCGGCCGGGGCGGCGTCCTCGACGCCGGGCGGCGACATCATCCGCAGGAGGATGCCGGTGATCCGCCCGTTTTCATCCGTCACCATTTCGCAGGCGCCGCGGATGCGGATCAGTGAGCCGGGCACAGGCTCGGCGTAGACGGGGGCGTCCAGCAGCCCGATGATCTCGCCCGAAGGGGTGATGGCATGGATCCGGCGGATATCCCCGTCCGACTCGGTGCGCTGATAGAACCCGCGCATGGCGATCAGCTGCCCGTCCTGCTCCCCCGTGATGGCCTGGTCGTAGGTGATATCCTTGATCGGCGGCTCGCTCAGGGTGCCGAGGTCCTTGTAGCCCGCGAGCTCCACGGCCGGCGCAAAGCCGCCGTTGTAGGTGACCCCGGTGATCTGGAGATACTTGTTGCGGAGGGGCGCGTCCATCTGGTCCCGCCGGAAATGCACGCGGATGCCGCCCGAAAGATCCTGCAGGAAGAAAAAGTCGGCGTCGGGCAGCGACCACACGACGGCGCCCGCGATCGCGACCGGCCGGCCCCGGGCCGCCTCCTCGACGCTCAGCTGCCGGATCTGGTCGACGTTCTCCAATACCGCCGGGGGTCCGGCGGCCGCCGGGTGGGGCCGTGGCGACGCCGGCACCAGACGGACCAGACCCGAGCGGAGGATCCACTCGGAGTCGCGGAAGGCGGTCAGGCCGATCGCATCCACCTCGGTTCCGGCGGGCGCGCGGACCTGCTGGGCGGTCTGGATCAACACCTGGCCGGTGTCGTCGCGCACCGTGACGGAGGATCCCGGATCGATCGACAGCACGCGGCCGCGGACGCGGATTTCCCGCCCCTCGGCCGCCAGGCTGATTTCGTTGATGGGTGTCGCCGGCGCCTCGAACCGGGGCGATTCAGCGATCGTTCCAAGCACGGTCACGTCGCGGTAGTCGCCGGTCCAGATCTCGATCGTCTCGCGGGTCTGGGTCGGATCGAAACGCGCCTGGTACAGCCCGCGCAACTCCACGAAGCTCCCGACCAGGTTCGGCAGCGCGTTCGGATCGGCGGGCTTCACCCATCCGATGACCGGATGGTCGTCGACGATTAACGACAGGCGAAAATGATCCACGTCAGTCACGCGCTGCGCATCGACATAGCCCCGGACCAACACATTCCTGCCGTTGAGGGCGGCGCGATCGCCGATCCGGCCGGCGGCATTGACGGTGTCGGCCGGCTCGTTCTCCCGGAGCACCGTCACGGTCACGGCGTCGGCATCGAGGCCCTTGGCCGGCAGAATCGTGCCCTCGATCACGACGTGCTGCCCCTGCCGCAGCTTCGGCGGGTTCGTGGACAGAAGCAGGTAGTCGCCCACGCCGTTCTTCTCGAGCCAGAAGTTGCGCCAGCGGGGATCGAAGTAGCTGACACGCCCCTCCAGCCGCAGGGGGTGAACGATTGATTTCTCAGCCGTCGGCAGCGCCCACGCCTGGCCCGGTTCGGTGAGGGTCCGGAGGGTCGCGGGCGGATTCCCCGCGCCATCCGCCGCCGCGGCGACGTTGACCGGCGCGCCGGCCAGCAACCGGACGATCAGCAGAAGGGCCGCCGCTTCGGGAGTCAGTCCGAAAGGGAAAGCGGGGCGCGCACGGGCTGCCGGCGGACGCGATCTTTTGACTGCGAGTCCGCCGACAACAGCGGCCGGGCTACGAAGCAGGCCCCTGCAACACATGAAGCGAATTGTTACCTAGGGATCGGACCAGACCCACGCGATCTTTAATTCAATGTCTGTGCGCGCGTTGGGAGAAGTCGGGCTATTGCGGAATATCAATTGGCCGATGGCGACTCCGACCGCAGCCGCGCCCTGAATCACTCCATTGCGCACCCGCGAATTGCGGTTCGGGATCCGGCCCCCCCAAGGCGTTTGCAGATGAGCCGTGGCCGGCGCGCCCGACATTGTCGCTGGCCTCGTTGAGGCCGGAATCCCACGAGGGGCCGGGGGCAGCGACCCCGGCGACAACGGATGCGACAGCGCAAATCGAATCCGCTCTAGGCGGTCGCCACCACCTGGAAGCTTCCCGGAGTGGCCTCCACGCAGAGCGCCCGCAGCCTGGCGATTCCCGTCTGGGCGGAAGCGTCCTGCCGCATCGCTTGGACGTCCGCGAGGCTCTCCCAGGGACCGAAGGAGTAGAACTGCGTCGGGTCGCTCAGGCTCTGGATGAGGGTCCCCGACCCGGCGGGTGGCGGATGGGGGAGATTCAGGAACACCGCACCCAACTCCTTCCAAGCGGCGATGAAGGCGGTTTCGCCGCCGGGCTTCACCCGCCACGCGCCCAGCGTGTAAACGCGTTGATTCATGTCGTACTGTCGCCATTTCGCGGTCCGCCGCCACTTCTTTCCGCACGAACCATCCCTCGCGGGGTCCCGTTCCCGGGAGTTCAACCTTCGGGCCGGGCGGAACGTCGCGCGAGCATGCGCCGGACCGTTTCGCTCCTCAAAATGGATTATTGCCTGTCAGCGATATCCGTGAAAATCCGTGTGATCCGTGGTGATCGCGGTCGCCCATCAGGGCTTCGTCGTCTCCACCTGCGGCCAGTCTTTCGCCCACTGGAGCTTTTCGAGGCGCAGCTTCGAGCGGCCGTTGGCGTTGGCATCGTAGCCGTGGAAGATGAGGTAGGTCACGCCGTCGAAGTCGTAGACGCCGCAATGCCCCACCCCGTGCCAGCGCGCGTCGCCGGCGAGCAGGATCGTGCCTCCGCCGCGCTCCAGCGGCGCGCCCGCCTCGTCAAAGTAGGGGCCCGCCAGCTTGCCCGCCCGGCCGACGATCATCTTGTAGGTGCTGTCCTTGCCCTTGCAGCAGTAGTCGATCGACGCGAACAGGTAGTACAGGCCGTTGCGCTTGTAGATGAACGGCGCCTCGATCGCGTTGCCGCCGGCGTCGGGCGGGTTGCCCGCCAGCGCGGGCGGATTCGGCGCCTTGGGATCGGTCTTGCGGCTGGCGATGGTCGGCAGGTCGTCGATCGGCTGTGCCAGGTGCAGGCGGTCGGGCGCGAGCTTCACGAGCTTGATGCCGTCCCAGAACGAGCCGAACACGAGGTAGGGGGTGCCGTCGTCGTCGGTCACCAGATTCGGATCGATCGCGTTCCAGTTGGTTTTGCCGGGGACGGACTGGATGACCATGCCGTGGTCGACCCATTTGAAGTCGGGGGAACGCGGATCGAGCGTCACGTTCGTGGCCACCCCGATGGCCGACGTGTTTTTGCCGAACGCCGACACGGCGTAATAGAGGTAATACTGGCCGTTGAAGGCGCTGATGTCCGGCGCCCAGATGTGACCGAGGAACCCCGGCACCGCCGCGAACGCCCACGTCGGCGGCACCGGGAACACCGGCGCCTCATGTCGCCAGTGGACCAGGTCGGTCGACGACCACACGGCGATGCCCGGCCCGGTCGCGAAGATGTAGTAGGTGCCGTTTTCCCGGGCCATCACGGGATCGTGCATCGGCACGTCGGTGACGAGGCGCTCGGGGGGAGGCGGCGTCTGGGCGGAGAGCGCGGCGGCGGCCAGGAGGAGCAAAGTCAGGGATTTCATGGTGGATTCAGCGGTCGGTCGGCGGCATCCGCTCATCCACTAAACTCCCGCTGCGCACCCGCGGCAAGCCGCCGGTCAACGTAACCGGCGGCTGTTGCGGCGCCGAAACCCAAGACTCAAGGCGCTGAACCCAGAACCGATGCCGCCGTCGACGGCGGCCCAGCCGCCCCGGCGGGATCGGCGGTTCCGCGGTCAGTCCCTCAGTAACTGACCAACGACGGCACCAGCTGGTTGGCGAGCGGCGAGCCCAAGCCGGTCACCAGGTCGTAGCCGACCGAGGCCGAATAGGCGCCGTTGTTGCCCACCGTGATGTCGCGGAAATCCGCCGCGTAATTCGCGGTCGCCGTCGCGTACAGGGCGGGGTTGGAGCTGCTCACCGAGGACGAACGGCTCGCGTTGGTCAGCGCAAACAGGGCCGCCCACTGGGGGGACCCGGCGCTCGTGCCGCCCACGGTGAACCATCCGGCGGTGTTGTTGTAGTCGCTGATGTACACCGGCACGCCCGTGTTGGGATCGGCGTCGTAGCTGACATCCGGCACGCCGCGGCCGGCGGCGGCCAGCCAGCCATTCTGGTAGGACGGAAGCGCCTCATAGGCGCTGATCCCGCCGCCGCTGCCCGACCACGCCGTCTCGGAGGACACCGTGCCGGTACTATTCAGGACCAGCGAGGTGCCGCCAACCGCCGTGACGTTCGGCGAGGCGGCCGGCCAGATCACGCCCGCCCCGCTGTCGCCGGACGAGGCGAGGAAGGTCACGCCCGCGTGGTTGAAATAAGAGTCATAGCTCGTCTCGGAGGAGAACTCGGACGCCCCCCAGCTCATGGACACCTGCTTGGCCCCGAGGCCGACCGCGTAGTTCACCGCGCCGAGCAGGTTGCTGAGCGAGGCCGACTTTGCGACGACGAGCGCGATCCGCGCGCCGGGGGCGATGGCATGCGCCCACTCGACGTCCAGCGAGGTTTCCAGCGCCCAACCGCTGTTGATCTGGCGGACCTTCCCCTGCGGATAGTAGACTTCCACCGTGACCGTCGGCAGACCGAACGTGGAGCAGAAGACGTTCAGGTCATTCTGAATCGTCGGGCTGCCGTAGGCGTCGACGATGGCGATGATCTGGCCGGCGCCGTTGCCCGCGAGTTGGTCGAAACCGTACGCGTGCCGCATCTGCGCCGGCGTGTAGCCCGAAGGGCTCGGGGAGATGAAGGGACGGAAATGGATCGGGGGGCGGGCTTCGATCTGGTCCGGCGGCCCGTTAAGCCCGGGACCCTGGCCCTGCGCACGCAGCAGCGCCACGGAGGCGGAGAACAGGCCCAATAAGAACAGCGAACGACGGCGAATTTTCATCGAGGTATGAGGGGTTGGAATGGGGTGCGAGACTGCGCGAACCGTATGTTCAATTTCCGCTTTCGCAACTTGGTGGCCAAAGAGGCCCGCGATCCGACGTGATGCTAATCACTTCCGGTTCGCTGGATGCGGCGAACATGCCGGGCTCCACCGAAGCGGAACCGCC
>JBAIXJ010000518.1:0-1971 GCA_037916645.1 Opitutales bacterium
CGGCCGTGACCGAGCACCATCGGCGCGCCGCCGAGTTCTGGCTGCGCGAGGTCGGCGTCGACGGCTTCCGCCTCGATGCGGTGCGCTACCTCTATGAGAACGGCGACCAGCAGCAGGATCTGCCCGAGACCAAGGCCTGGCTGCGGGATTTCACCGCCTATTGCCATTCCATCAAACCGGATGCGTTTGTCGTCGGCGAATGCTCCGCGAGCACGACGGTCACGGCGGACTACTTGAACGAGCACGCCCTCGACAGCCTGTTCGAATTTGATTTTGCCCGGGCGACGCTTGCGTCCGTCCGCTATGAGCTCGGCTGGGTCTACGCCCACCAGCTCGACCGGATCCAGCATGACTACACCGCGCCGGACGACGCGGCCACCTTCCTGAGCAACCACGACCAGAACCGCGTCGCCAGCGAGCTCGGCGGCGACACCCGCGCGCTCAAGTTTGCGGCGGGCCTGCTGCTCACCGCGCCCGGAGTCCCGTTCCTCTACTACGGCGAGGAGATCGGCATGACCGGCCGGAAGCCCGACCCCGACCTGCGCACGCCGATGCAATGGACCTCCGCGCCCGGCGCCGGATTCTCCACCGCCGCGCCCTGGCACGCGGTGAATGCCGGCGCCGACATCCGCAACGTCGCCACCGAGTCAGCCGACCCGACGTCGCTGCTGGCGTCGTACCGGACCCTGATCCGCCTCCGCGAGGACTCGCCCGCCCTGCGCCACGGCGCGCCGGTCGCCGCAACGGTGGCCGCGGACAACGTCTGTGTTGAGGCCCGCCAGACCGACCGCGAACTGGTGCTCGTGCTGGCGAACTTCAATACGTCTCCCGTGGCGCGCCCCGTCGTCTCCATCGCCGCCGGCAACGTGCGCCCGCCGTGGACGGTGGAAAACGGGCTGGGCTCGGAGGCCGTCGCGCCACCGGCACCCGCCGCCGACGGGTCGGTCAAGGACTGGACGCCGGTGGCCGAGCTGCCGCCGCAAAGCGTGGCGGTGATTCGTTGTCGGAAGCCGTGATGATCGAGACCCAGCCGTGGATCGCTCAAACCGCTCGGATTTCCGGCATCCTGTAGGCCCGGCCGCCGGCCGGGCTCGCCCGATCGCCGCTCTGGCCTACAGCAGAATCGGATCCGTGTTGGCCGTGGCAGTCCTGGTGGCCGCGTTGCTTTGCACGGCGGCGGCTCACCTGTCGGCCGCCGCCCCGCCCCGCGACGAGGTCTTCTACCAGATCTTCCTGCGCAGCTTCTGCGACTCCACCGGCGATCGCGTCGGCGACCTGCGCGGCGTGGAGTCGAAACTGGATTACCTGAAGGACCTTGGTGTCACCTCGGTCCTGCTGACGCCGATCCAGCCGTCGCCGTTCTATCACAATTACTTCGCCGACAGCTTCGAGGGCGTGGATCCGGCCTACGGGACGATGGCCGACCTGCGCGCACTGGTGCGGGCCTGCCACGCGCGGGGGATGAAGCTCTTTCTCGACCAGGAGATCCAGTACGTGACGGAGAACCACGCCTGGCTCAAGGAGTCGCTCGGCCACGCTGACTCGGAGTTCAGTCACTACCTGCTCTACAACGGCGCGGGCAACACGCAGCCCGAGTCGTTTTTCCCCGGCATCCCCACCCTGCCCGGCTACGACGGCCGCAAGATCGGCGTCGCCACGGTCAACCTGCGGGATGCGGACGTGCGGACGTATTTCGAAAAGCTCTTCGTGTCCTGGGTCGACCCCGACGGCGACGGGAGCCTGCGCGATGGGGTCGACGGCTTCCGGATCGACCACATGATGGACGATCTCGACAACAAGCACCGGCTGACCGACCTGTTCGCGACCTTCTGGCGGCCAGTTTTCGCCGCGGTGCGGGCGCGCAATCCGCACGCCCGGATCATCGCGGAGCAGGCCGACTGGGGCTACGGCGAAGACTGGCTGACGCGGGGCGGAGCCGACATGGTGTTCACCTTTCCCGAGCGCATGGCG
>JBAIXJ010000519.1:0-1990 GCA_037916645.1 Opitutales bacterium
GTCGCTCCCCGCAGCGCGGGAGACATCGCCGCACCCGCGGCCAGCAGCGTTGATTGGATTAGAAAATCCCGGCGGGACGATGGTGTCTGGTTCATGTTTGTCGGAGAAGCTGAAGGAATCCGGCTCCCGCCCGGCGCGTCACAACCCCAGCCGCCTCAACTCCGCTTTCACCAACGCCGCCCACAGGGGATAGGCCTCGGGCTTGAGGTGGGTGCCGTCCGTGCTCAGGTCCGCACGCAAGGCATCATGGGCGGAAAGCACCGCGTTCAGATCGACGTAGGCCACCTGCGCCCCGGCGCAATGCGCCCGCAGGCGCGCGTTCAGCGCCTTGATGACCGCGTTCACCCCGGGCTCGTCCACTTTGTAGATGACCGACTCCACCACGGGCACGACCCCGCGCGCCCGCCACCACGTGATCGCCTTGACCTGATTGTCGAAGATCCGCTCGGCCGGCACCCCCAGCGTCAAATCGTTGATGCCGCCCCCGAGAAACACCACCTTCAAGCCGGGTTGCTGCTTGACGAGATCCTTGAATGTCCAGGCAAGCTGTCCCGTGGTGTAGCCGGGGATTCCCCAGTTGACCACGTCGAAGCGGCCGAGGACCTTGGCCCAGTCGCCCTGGAACGTGATCGAATCGCCGATCATCGCGACGGTCCCGGTGGGCGGCGGTGACGGTTGGTCCGCCCTCGCAGCCGCGACCGCCAGGCTGACCACGACAAGCACAAGGCCCGTTCGTTTCAAGAAGCCCATGCCGCCCGCCCCCTTCATCGCCCCGCGTCTCCCACGCCCGGCGGCGCCGCGTCGGGACCGGTGGCCCAGGCGGGATTCGGCTGCGGGCCTATCTCGAACTCGAGGGTGCCGCCGGCGGTGATCTCGGAGTGGTAGAGCCAGGCGCGGGTGAGCGGCCGGCCGTTGAGGCGGGCGGACTGGATGTAGACGTTCGCCGGCGAATTGCCGTGCGCCTCGATCACGAAGTCCTTGCCGCCGTAATAGCGCAGATCGAGGTGGATGACGACGCGGTTGAAGAGCGGGCTGGTCAGGTTGTAGATCGGCTTAACCGCGCAGCCGCCGTCCATCTCAAACAGCCCCATCGCCCAGAGCACGTAGAGCGCGCTGAGCTGCCCCTCGTCCTCCTCCCCGATCCAGCCGCGCAGGGGTGACAGGCTGTAGTCCTGGTCCAGGCACTGGCGCGTGAACTTCTGCGTCAGCCAGGGCTTGCCGGAATAGTTGAACAGAAACGGCGCCTGCAGGTTCGGCTCGTTCGTCAGGTCGACGTAGCCCTTCGCGAATCCCTCCTCCAGCCGGCGGTTGAACTCGTCGCGGCCGATCGCGGCGACCAGCCCCGGCACGTCTTGCGGCACGAACCAGGTGTAGATCCAGGCGTTCCCTTCCACGTAGCCCGGGCCGTTCCAGCCTCCGGTGGTGCCGAAATGAAAAACGTCCGGTACCTCGACCCACCGGCCGTCGGCGTGGCGCTTCCGCGCGTACTTCGTCTCCGGATCGAAGCTGTTCTTCCAGTAGCCCGAGCGCGCGAGGAAGGTCTTGGCGTCGTCCTCATGCCCGAGCGCCTTGGCGAGCTGTGCCGCGCACCAGTCGTCGTAAGCGTACTCGAACGTGTTCGACGTCGGCCCGTCCTCGTTCGGCACGTACCCGTGCGCGAGGTAGGTCGCGAGCTGCCGGTCGCCGGCGTAGCCGCGGTTCGGCAGCTCGGTGCCGGGCGTGGTCAGGTCGTGCTTGATGGCGCGCCACGCCCGCGCGGCATCGAAATCGCGGATGCCTTTCTGGTAGGAGCTCACGATCAGCGCGAGCTGGTGCTGCGCCACCATCACCGGCGAATAGCCGCCCTTGACCGGCGCCTCCGGGATCCAGCCGCCGCGCTCCGCCGCCTCGAGGAAGAAATGCACCCAGGACGAGGCGACCTCCGGCCGGGTCAGCGTCCAGAGCGGGAACAGCGTCCACTGGCAGCCCCAGAGCGCATCGCTGCTGTAGA
>JBAIXJ010000520.1:0-2783 GCA_037916645.1 Opitutales bacterium
GGTAAAGGAGCAGGTAGGCGCCCTGCAGCGCCGCCGCGAGGAGAAAGGGCGTGACCAGCCAGCCGGCATCGAGGAGCGCGCCCGCCGCGGCCGGGCCGACCGCCTGCGGAACCTGCATCGAGAAGGCATTCAGGCTGGCCGCCAGACCGCGGCGCTCGTCGCGCACCGCGCTCACCACCAGCGCCTGCCGGGCGCCGATCGTCCCCCGGTTGAGCGCCGAGCGCAGGAGGTAGGCCAGCGCGGCCAGCCAGTAGGCCGGCATGAGCGGCAGCAACACAAGCAGCGCCAGCCCGCCCCCGCGGCCCCAGACGACCACCCGCACCAGGCCGGCGCGCCGGGTGAGCCGTCCCGACAGGACCGACGCCCCGGCCGTGAGGGCAAAAGTCAGCGCCATCGCCGGGGCGATGAATTCCGGGCCCACGCCAAACCGCTCGTGAAACCAATAGGCCATCAGCGGACCGGTCAGACCAACCGCCAGGCCGTTGAGCGAGTTCACCGCGACCAGATCACGCAGGAACCGGTTTTCGCGCTTCCGCTCGGCGGAACCCGCGGGACCGGGCTTGGCAGCGGGCGCGGTCCGTCCGCCTGCGCCGCGCCGCTCCGGCGTGCCCGCCAGCAGGGCGAGGTTCAGGGCGTTGCCCAGCAGCACCAGGAGGAAGAGCGGACGAAAAGCGCCCGCCGGCCCCAGCCACGCCCGCCACAGGCCGGGCAGCATCGCGGCCAGGGCGCCCAGCGCCATGCCCGCGAACCCGAGCGCGACATTCAGGCTGTAGACCATGCCCCGGTCCTCCGGCGCCACGCTCTCGGCGAGCCAAGCCTGCTCCGCCGGGGAGAACGGGCCGGCCGCGCCGTTGGCGCCCCGCCCGAAGCCCGCCAGAACGATGGCCGCCCCGAGGATCTCCGGCCGGACGGTGACCAGAGCGGCGACCGCGCACCCGCAGGTGAGAATCTCGTACGCCAGCAGAAACGGCTTGCGCCGCAGCCGGTCGCTGGCCGCGCCGACGGCCAGGCTGAGCACGGCGCCCGTCAGGCCGCCGCCGCTCAGCACCGCTCCGATGGCCAGCCCCGACCAATCCAGCGCATGCAGGTAGAGCGCGAGGTCGACGACCAGCGCGCCCTGAGCCAGGCTCCGCCAGAACCGCGCCGCCAGCAGGCGCCGCGTGGGCGCCGCAAGATCACGCCACGCCGTTCGCCCGGCCGGCCCGGGGTCGGGAGCGAAGGGACCCGCGAAGTTCATGCCCGGATCACGTCAGCTTCTCCCGCCCGCAACTCCGCCTCCACCGCGATCAGCGCCGCGGCCAGCGCCTGCCAGTCCTTCCCGGTGGTTTTCCACCCGGCGCTGATCCGGATCACCCGCCGGGCCTCGTCGGCCGGAATCCCCAGCGCCGCCAGCACGTGCGACGGCCCTTCCCGGCCGGTCGCGCAGGCCGAGCCCGTCGACACCTGGAAGCCGCGCTTGTCGAGCTTGCCCACCCAGCGCTGGTTGGCGGAATGCGGCAGGATCAGTGAAGCGGTATTCCACAGCCGTTCGGCCCCGGCGCCCGCGAGCCGCGCCCCGGGGATGGCCGTGGCGATCTCGCCAAGAAAACGATCGCGCCAGCGGGTCCGCCCGGCGGCCCGGGCCCCCGCCGCCGACTCCGCTTCGGCCAGCGCGGCGGCGGTCGCGGCGATGGCGGGATAATCCTCCGTGCCGCCGCGGTGGCCGTGCTCCTGCTCGCCCCCCGCCTGGGCCCGAAAGCCGTCGGCCTGCGCCGCGATCTTGATCCAGCCGGCGCCCTTCGGCCCACCGAACTTGTGCGCGCTCGCGGTGACCCAGTCAGCCCCGCCCAGCCCGGCCGCCGGGAGCTTGCCGAGCCATTGCGCCGCATCGCAGTGGTATTCCACCCGGTGGCGCCGGCAGAGGGCCGCGATCTCCCGCCACGGTTGCACCACCCCGGTTTCGTTGTTGGCCGCCATGACTGAGACCGCGCCCATCCGCCCGGAATGCAGGAGGGCCTCCAGGTGCTCGAGCCGCGCCACCCCGTCGCCGTCCACCTCGATCCACGCCAGTCGCTCCGCCGGGAAATGCGCCCGGGCCGCCTCGAGTACGCACGGGTGCTCCGTGGGGTTGACGGCCACGCGGACGCCGGCCGGCAGCAGGCGCGCCCAGTGCGCAAATACGGCGTTCGCGCCCTCGGTCGCCCCCGAGTTGAACACGACCAGCCCGGCGGGGCAGCCGAGCAGCGCCGCGACCTGCTCGCGCGCCTGCTCCAGCCGGGCGCGGACGCGGGCTGCATCGCGATACGGGCCGGACGGATTCTGCCAGGACTCCTCCGTGGCGCGCAGCCAGGCCGCGCGCGCGTCCGGCGCGAGCGGCGTGGTCGCATTGTGGTCGAAGTAGGGCACCGAGCAACGGTCCGCCAAGGTGCCCGGGGAATCAAGCGGCGGCCGACACCCGGCACGAGACGGCTCCACCCGTTTTTCTAGTCGCCGACGGGCGAACTCCTCCGCTATCCCAAGGGGATGAAGCTGGAAGACTGTCTGCTCGAGACCCGGCGCACCCTCGCAGCGCTGTCGACCCTCCGCCCCCAGATCGAACGCGCCGCCGGTCTGATCCTCCGGACGTTGAGGACGGGCAACAAACTCCTGATCTGCGGCAACGGCGGCAGCGCCGCCGAGGCGCAGCATTTCGCGACCGAACTGGTCGGCCGGTACTTCAAGTCCCGCCGGCCCCTGCCCGCCGTCGCCCTCACCGCCGATGGCTCGCTCCTCACCTGCATCGGCAACGACTTCAAATTCGACGA
>JBAIXJ010000521.1:0-1799 GCA_037916645.1 Opitutales bacterium
GGCAGCGAGCTTGCTCGCGCCACTGCCCGACACCGATTCGGCGCCAGCCAGCTGGCGGCCTACAGCCTTCGGCATCGCGATTGAGAGCAACGGACGGCGCGCCAAGGTTGAGAATCCACCTGGTCGCACGCATCGTTGGGCATCCCCGATTTGCCCCACCATGAAAATCCTCGTCCTCACCGCGCTGCTCCTCGCCCCGATTGTCCGCGCCGCCGATGAGTACCCGCCGCACCCCGACTCGGTCGTCCAGCCCGGCGTGCCGCACGGGGAACTCCTCAAGTTCGAGTTCACCGGCTCGAAGATCTTCCCCGGCACTGCGCGGGAGGTGGCGGTCTACGTGCCGAGACAGTACGACCCGGCCAAACCGGCCTGCGTCTACGTCAACCAGGACGGCGTGCAGTGGAACGCCCCGGTGGTGTTCGACAACCTGATCGCGCGCGGCGAGCTGCCGGTGCTCGTCGGCGTGTTCGTGCCGCCGGGCGTGGTCCGCGCCGCCGCGCCGGCCGCCGCCCTCGACCGCTTCAACCGCAGCTTCGAGTACGACGGCTTGGGCGATGCCTATGCGCGTTTCCTCCTCGACGAGCTGTTGCCGTTCGTCGAGACGAAGACGACCGCCGACGGCCGTCCGATCCGCCTCTCGCACGCCGGCAACGACCGGGCCATCGGCGGCTCGAGCAGCGGCGCGATCTGCGCCTTCACCGCGGCGTGGGAGCGGCCCGATGCATTCACCCGCGTCTTTTCCGCCATCGGCACCTACGTCGGCCTGCGCGGCGGCGACCGCTACCCGACGCTGATCCGCAAA
Source organism: Opitutales bacterium (assembly GCA_037916645.1). Classification (GTDB taxonomy): domain Bacteria; phylum Verrucomicrobiota; class Verrucomicrobiia; order Opitutales; family Opitutaceae; genus Fen-1467. The sequence continues at coordinate 803 of JBAIXJ010000521.1, forward strand.
ACCGAACCCAAGGCCATCCGGGTGTTCCTGCAGGACGGCGCCGACGATCTGAACATCTACGGCGGCGACTGGTGGATGGCCAACCAGACGATGGAGCGCGCCCTCACCTTCGCGGGCTACGACGTCAACCACGTCTGGGGTGAAGGATCCCACAACGGGCGCCACGGCACCGCGCTGTTCCCCGATGCGATCCGCTGGCTGTGGCGCGACTGGCCGAAGCCGGTGACTCCCGCCGGCCCGACCAAGAACGAGACCCTGGCGACACTGCTCATTCCCGGCGAGGGCTGGCAGTTGGTCGGCGAGGGTTACCGCCTGACCGAGGGCCCGGCCGTCAACGCGCGCGGCGAGGTGTTCTTTACGGACATTCCCGCCAGCAAGGCCTATCGGATCGACCCCGACGGGAAGCCCCGCGAATTCATGGCCGACACGAAGCGGGCCAACGGCCAGATCTTCGGCCCGGATGGCCGCCTCTACGCCGTGGCCACCGCCACGCAGCAGATCCTCGCGTACGACGCCGGCGGCCGCGCGACGGTCATTGCGGACGGCATCGCCGGCAACGACCTCGTCGTCGCGCACAACGGCAACCTCTACGTGACCAACCCGCCCGGCGGCGCCAGCAACGAGCCGAGCCGGGTTTGGCTGGTCCGCCCCGACGGTACCAAGCAGGTCGTCGACACCGGCCTGCGCTACGCCAACGGCGTCACGCTTTCGCCCGACCAGTCGCTGCTCTACGTCGCCGACTACCGCTCGCACTGGGTGTACAGCTACGTCGTGCGGCCTGACGGCACGCTGGCGGACAAGCAGCGCTACTTCTGGCTGCACGAGCCGGACACGGAGGATCAGAGCTTCGCCGACGGCATCCGCGTGGACCGCGACGGCAGCCTCTATGTCGCCACCCGCCTTGGCATCCAGGTCTGCGACCAGGCCGGCCGCGTGAACGCCATCATCCCCACGCCCAACGGGCTCATCACGAACCTCTGTTTCGGCGGGCCGCAGT
>JBAIXJ010000522.1:0-1709 GCA_037916645.1 Opitutales bacterium
GCCGCGGTCATGGCGTGGTTTGGAATCAATCGATCGATCATGGAGCCTCCGGGGCGGTTCAATCGTCGGCGTCCAGCGCCCATTCGCTGCGCCAGGGGTCCGCCCCCAACCGCGGCCGCCCGCGATCCGCGGCGACGTCCGGCGCGGCAAACCGGCCGGCGAGGCCCCACAGGGCGGCCAGCAGCGCCTGCCGCTGCCGGGCGAACTGCGCTTCGGGCTGCTCCGGCGCGCGGACCTGGGCCAGCGTCACCAGGGCGCCCCCGGCGGGCAGCGCCACGACACGCAGCGCCAGGTCAACACGGGAATCGCCGCCGACTGCTGTCAGTTCCAGCTCGATCGTGCCCGCCGCTTCATCGGCGGTGAGGGTGCAGTCCGCCTCGCCGGCGACCGTCAGCGCCCGCCAGCCGCCGCCCTCGAGATCGACGCGCTCGCAAAACTCGGGCGCCCAGCGCGGCAGCGCCTCGACGTCCGCCAGCAGGCGGAACACCCCGGCCGGCGCCGCCGCCAGCGTGACCGCGGTGACGTATTTGTTCGCGGGTGCCGGCCCGGCGGCGGGGACCGACATCACGAGCGAGCGGGGAGGAAGATCAGCGAACATGGCGGTGATGGATGGCGATGGAGTTGCCGTCGGGATCGCTGACCACGGCGAGATGGCACGCGCCGGAGTCGACCGGCCCGACGGTGATTTTGACGCCCCGGTTCCGCAGCGCGGCCATCGCGGCGCCGAAATCGGCGACCTCGAGGCCGGCCACCGGCCCGTCGGCCGCGGGCCGCCAGCTCGCCCACATGTTGGTGATGGCGAGCGTGCCCGGGCCGATGTCATATTCGATCCAGTGCCTGCCCTCGTTCTCCCACGTGGCGGTGGGCTTCAGATTGAGGAGACCTTCGTAGAAGTCCCGCGCGCGGCCCATGTCGGTGACGGGATAGCCGGTGTAGGCGATTTCTGTGACTTGAACCATGGTGAGGAAGGAATCGACAGCGGGAGGTGATCCGGGCGGTCAGGGGTTCATCGAGTGCAGCGCCAGGCGGTTGCCCTCGCTGTCGTTGACGAGCGCGCGGTAGCCGTGCGGGCCGATCTGGTGCTTGCCTTCGATGATCCGGCCGCCCTTCGCCGCCACCGCGCGGAGCGCCTCGTCGAGGCGACCTTCGGCCCGGAGGTAGATCAGCGGGCCCTTGGCTGACGGCTCGTTGTCCTTCGCGACGTACAGACAGCCGGAGACCACGCCTTCGGTCCAGGGCAGCAGGGCGTACTCGTCCCCGGAATCGGCTTTTTGCGTGGTGACGTCGGCGCCGAGCACCGCGGAGTAGAACGAAGTCGCGCGAGGGAGGTCGGCGACCGGAATATCCGTCCAGCAGAGTGTATGTCTCATGGTGATGGAAAAACAAAGGTTGGCTCGAGCCGGCCGGCCGCCTCAGGCGGCGACCTCCTCGTAGTTGGCCAGATCGGCCTCGATGTTCAGCCGGGCGAACATGGCCTGCGGATCGAAGCCGCTGGCGCGATGGCGGGCCGCGACCGCCACCCGGGCGGCCGCCACGGCCTGCGCGTCCCGCCAGATCGCGATGGTCACGAAATTGTACCTCCCCGGTCCGCCGGTCTGGTGCAGCAGCCGGTGTTCGATGAAACCCGGCAGCCGGCGGAGCAGGCGGTCGGCCTCCTGGGTGCGGGCGAGAAACTCGTCGCGGGCGGCGTCCGGCACTCGGAATTTGTC
>JBAIXJ010000523.1:0-2806 GCA_037916645.1 Opitutales bacterium
GGGCGGTTCCGCGAGCTGCTCGTCATCGGCATCGGCGGCTCGGCCCTCGGGCCCCAGTTCGTGAGCCACGCCCTCGGCCACCTGAACGTCGGAACGGACCGGATGCGCGTCCATTTCTTCGACAACACCGACCCCGACGGCATCGACTACGTGCTCAAGGAGATCGGCAGCCAGCTCAAGCGCACCCTCGTGGTCGTGATCTCCAAGTCCGGTGGCACGGTCGAAACGCGCAACGGCATGTTGGAGGCCGTGGCCGCCCTCCGCGCGGCGGGGCTCGACGCTGCGAAGCATTTCGTCGCCGTGACCGGCGCCGGCTCGAAGCTCGACCAGACCGCGCAGGCCGAGGGCTGGCTCGCCCGCTTCCCGATGTGGGACTGGGTGGGCGGGCGCACCTCGGAGCTCTGTGCCGTCGGTCTGCTGCCCGCCGCGCTGCAGGGCCTCAAAATCGACGCCATGCTCGCCGGCGCGGCCGCCATGGACGCCGCCACGCGCAAGCCGGTCCTGCGGGACAACCCCGCCGCCCTGCTCGCCGCGGCCTGGTTCTGGGCCACCGACGGCCGCGGGTCCAAGGACATGGTGGTGCTGCCCTACAAGGACCGGCTCCTGCTGTTTTCCCGCTATCTCCAGCAGCTCGTCATGGAGTCCCTCGGCAAGGAGCTCGACCGGGAGGGACGCGTCGTCAACCAGGGCATCGCCGTCTACGGCAACAAGGGCTCCACCGACCAGCACGCCTACGTGCAGCAACTCCGGGAGGGCGTGAACAACTTCTTCGTCACCTTCCTCGAGGTGCTCCGCGACCGGCAGGGCGCCAGCCTCGAGGTCGAGCCTGGCGTCACGGCCGGCGACTATCTGCAGGGGTTCCTCCTCGGCACTCGCGACGCCTTGAGCGAAAAGGGCCGCGCTTCGGTCACGCTCACGGTCGCGGACGTGTCACCGCGGACCCTGGGCATGTTGATCGCCCTGTACGAGCGGGTCGTCGGTCTGTACGCCTCGCTCATCGGCATCAACGCCTACCACCAGCCGGGGGTGGAGGCGGGCAAGAAGGCCGCCGGCCGCGTCATCGCCCTCAAGCTCAAGCTGGTCGAGGCCCTGCGGGCCGCGCCCGGCACCGGCCTCACCGCCGAGGCCCTTGCGGCGCGAACCGGCGACCCGGAGCAGGCCGAGCTCGCCTTCAAGATCCTCGAACACCTCGCCGCCAATCCCGGCAGCGGGGTCCGGAAGGACGGAAAGACCCCTTGGTGGGAATCGACGTTCACCTGGGCGGCGGACACCCAATTGTAGGCCCGCCTGGGTCGCGCGCCGCAGGGTAGCGGGGCAGTTTGCCGGCATCGCGCGGCCACTGTGGGTCGGGGTTCACCTGTCGGCCATAGCTCGTAGAGCGACGGCCGATCCCCGACAGAGGGATGTTGACGGTATCGGCGTTGGGCATGGAGCCCGACCTACACCAAATGACCCGCCACCGCCGGAGTCCGGTCTCGACTTTCGCGGAACCTGTTACAGATTGTCTTTTCTCTCCCTTCAGACGCCTTTCATCGATGACCGCCTTCAAAAAGCCCCTCTTTGCCGCGCTGCTCGCCCTGGCTTCGATCCTGCTCTTCAGCGCCTGCGTGGGCCCCAAGAGCGACTCGACGATCCCGTGGGCGCGGCCGGCGACATGGGAGAACCAGATTCCCGGCATGGGCACCGGTCCGGGCGGATACTGAGCCGGCCGCCAGACGGGCGGGCGGTGCGCGGGCCGGTTTTTTGTAGCCTCGGCGGCGGCGGCGTGGCTTGCTTCCATCTTTGATGGAAAATCCTTCGCTCGTTCCCCTTCCCGGCCATCTTTACATCGTGGCCACGCCGATCGGGAACCTGGCCGACCTGACGGAGCGCGCCCGGGCGTTGCTCGCGGCGGTGGACCTCGTCGCCTGCGAGGACACGCGCACCACCGGCGCGCTGCTGGCGCGGCTGGGCCTCCGGCGCGAGCTGGTGGCCTATCACGAGCACAACGAGGCCGAGGCCGCCGAGCGGCTGGGCCGCCTCCTCCGCGAGGGCAAATCCGTCGCGGTCGTGACCGACGCCGGCACGCCCGGGTTGAGCGACCCGGGCTTCCGCCTGGCGCGGCTCTGCCGGCGTGAGGGACTGCCCGTCGTGCCGGTTCCCGGCCCGAGCGCCCTCGCGGCCGTGCTCAGCGCCGCCGGCCTGCCGACGAACGGCTTCCTGTTTGCGGGTTTCCTGCCCGCCAAGTCGGCCGCGCGGCGCACCTTCCTCGAGAAATACCGCGATTTCGCCTACACGCTGGCGCTGTACGAAAGCTGCCACCGGATCACGAAGTTCGTGGACGAAATCGCCGGGGTGCTGGGGCCCGACCGCGTGATCTGCGTGGCCAAGGAGGTCACGAAGGTGCACGAAACATTCCTCGTCGGACCGGCGGCCGGGGTCCGCACCCGCCTCGCCCAGACCAGCCTCAAGGGCGAATTCACCGTCCTGATCGCCCCGTCTGGCTTTGAACTCTAGCCCCATGACCACGGATCAAACGGATTGCACCTACGGTGTCCGGATCATCCGCGCCTATCCGTGTCATCTGCGGTAAAAAAGAACCCGATCGTCGCCGTCATCGACATCGGCAGCAACTCGATCAAATCGCTGGCGGCCTGCCGCGGGAGCGGCGGGGATCTGACGGTTCTCAAATCGGGGACAATCGAGGCGCGGATCAGCGCGGGCATCGCCGGGCCCCGGCCGGAGCTTGGAGACGAGGGTATGCAGCGCGGGATTGCCGCCATCCGAGCGCTCCTCGCCGAGCTGACCCCGCTCGGCCCCGATCGCA
>JBAIXJ010000524.1:0-7004 GCA_037916645.1 Opitutales bacterium
ACCACCAGCACCCCCCAAACCCAGCCGGGCAGGCCGGGCCGCTTCGCCGGCGCTGCGACTTCTGACCGCTGTCCTCTGACCTCTGACCTCTGAATCGCCGGCTTCTGCGGCGCGTCCAGCAGCCGCTTGACCTGCCCCACGAACTCCGGGGTGGGCACGCCGTGGGGCAGATGCGTCCACTGGTAGCGCAGGAACTCCTCGGGCACGAGCGCCTCGGCTTCGGCCGTGTCATCCACCACGACGGGGACGATGAACGCCACGCCGGCCGCCATGTCGTGCGTGCGCTCGACGGCCAGCTTCCACTCGCGGCGGAAATACCCCTCGTGGCGGGCCTGCGAGTGAGACGAGATGACCGGCAGGAAGAGGGCGCACTCGCGGATCTGTTTCTTGATCTTGGCATCCCAGGCGTCGCCGCCCCGCAGTTCGTTCTGGTCGAACCAGACCTCGAGGCCGAACGCCCGGAGCGCATCGGCGATGCGCCGGGCGGGCTCGGTGTCCTCACGGGCGTAGCTGAGAAAAACCGCGCGCGGCGGATCGGTGGGCATGCGGGGCGGAAGGGGGGTAGAAGCCGAAGGGAGGGGGCGACAGTTAAACACAGGCGGTCAAGAACTTCAAACGGCGGCACGAATCACGCCGGCCAGTTGACAGGGGGCCGCGTCGCGGCGTCTGTTCCCGCCCGTGACTACCCCGTCCACCCAGCTGCCCCTCTTTCATGTGGTGGGCTTCACCGGCCATCGCCAGCTGGCCGGCGAGGCGAAGGCCGCCGGCTACCTCCGCGAGGCGCTGGCGGCCCTGCGCGGCGAGGCGGCCGGCGAGTGGATCGGGGTGTCCTCCGCCGCGGCCGGAAGCGACCTGCTGTTCGCCGAGGCGGTCGTGGAGGCGGGGTTTTCATGGGAGGCCGTCCTGCCGCTGCCGGCGATCGATTTTCAGAAGGATTTCCGCCCGGAGGACTGGCGGCGGGCCGAGGCGCTGCTGGCCCGGGCGGAGACCGTCAAGGTGACCGCGACGGGCGGGGACCGGGAGGAGGCGTACCTGAATTGCGGCATCGAAACCGTGAACGCCTGCGACGTGTTCCTGGCGCTGTGGGATGGCGAGCCGGCGCGCGGGCGGGGCGGCACCGCCGAAATCGTCGCCTATGCGCGCGAGCTCGGGCGGCCGCTGATCGTCATCGACCCGGCCACCGGCGAAGTCCGGCGGGAGAACTTCACCCATTTCAAGGAAGGCGACGCGGAACTGGATTTCCTCAACGCGTTGCCCGATGCGCCGGGCGTGGCCGGGCCGCCCGCGGACCCGCGCGAATTGGTGGAGCGCGTGCAACGGAAGGCCGATTATGCCGCCAGCCGGGGCGCTCCGCGGTTCCGCCTGCTGACGTCGTCCACCGTGCTGTTCCATGTGGCCGCCACGGTAACCGCCACGGCCGGGTTGGCGTTCGACTGGCATCCGACGGTTGTTCCCTGGGCCAAGCTCCTGTTTCTGCTGGGCGCGCTGGGTGCCGCGATGGCGATCCGGTTCTCGCGGACCCAGCATCATTGGGTCCGGTGCCGCCTGGCCGCCGAGATTGGCCGGGCGGCGCTCGCGGCCTGGGGCATGCCCCGCAATACCGATCTGTTTGTGGACTTGGAGCTGCCGCAGATCCGACAACTGGTTCGATCGCTGCACATGATGCATCTGCGCGCCGCACCGGAGCGGCGGGTGAATCTCGACACCTTCCGGCAGCATTACCGGACCACCCGCGTGGACGACCAGCTTGCCTACTATCACCGTCGCCTGCAGCAGGCGGAACCGCAGCTCCGCCGGCTGCGGCGTGGGTTTTCCATCAGCACGGTGCTGGCCATCCTGTTCACCGCCTGGTACGCCGTGCACGACACCTTCGCCGTCGAACCGGCGGGCTTTCTGGTGGAGGCGATCGGCTTCTATTTCCTGCCCATCGTGCTGCCGGTGGTGGCGGCGGCGTTCATATCCCTTGTCTCCATCAACGACCTGCATCGCCGGGTGGCGCGGTATCGCGAGATGTGCCACCTGCTCGAGGCGACCCACAAGCAGATCATCGTCACGCAGACCTGGCACAGCCTGGAGCATCTCGTGCGCCGGACCGAACGCGCCCTGCTGCAGGAGGTGCTCGAGTGGCACACGCTGATGAGCCATCTCGAATCGCACTGAGGCGGCGGGCGGACGGGCGATTCCGCGCTTTGCATCGCCCCGGGGCACGGCTATCGTGATCGGCATGAAACGGACTGCTCTGTTCGTGGCGCTTTTGGCCGCGTTTGCCCTGGCGAGCTCCGTGCTGTGGGCCGCCACCCAACCGGAAAAAACCACCAAGGCGGCCAGCGCCTCGACGCCCGGCGTCGCCCTCGCCGCGACCTTCTCGCAGATCACAGGCGTGGCCATTTCGCCGCTGCTCGGGGTGAGCGCCGTCGGCGCCTACACCTGGATCCGCACGCCGTCGGACCAGCGGGCGTCGCTGCCGTGGTATGCGCACCCGTCCTTCTGGCTGGTGGCGCTGCTGGTGGTGGGCGCGGTGGCCGCGAAGGACAGCTTCGGCGCGGTCCTGCCCCCGGGCTGGAAGAAGCCGCTGGACGTGGCGGAGACCCTCGAGAACAAACTCAGCGGCGCGGTGGCGGTGGGGGCCTTCGTGCCGTTCAGCGTCGACTCGCTGATGAAGATGCTCGGGGGGGCGGGCCATGCGAGCGCGGTCGGGTCGCCGCTGTTGGCGAGCGGCCTGGCGACGATCCCGGTCGGGGCCGTCGATTTCTCCTGGGCCCTGACGGTCCTCACCATGCCGCTGGCGGCGGCGGTTTTCATCGTGGTATGGATCACGTCCCACGCGATCAACGTGCTCATCCTGCTGAGTCCGTGGGGCGCGATCGATGCGGCGCTGAAGGGAATCCGGATCGGCGTGCTCTCCCTGCTGACGGTCACGGCGACGATCGACCCGAAGGTCGGCGCGATCCTGTCGCTGCTCATCGTGATCGTGGCCTGGTGCTGCGCCGGCTGGGCGTTCCGGCTGACCATCTTCGGGACGATCTTCTGCTGGGACTTCTTCACCCTGCGCCGCGCGCGCTTCCGGCCGGCGGCGAACGACAACTGGATCTTCACGGCGCGGAAGGTGGACCGCGCGCCCATCCGCTCCTACGGCCGCCTGCATCGCGGGGAGGAGGGCAGGCTGACGTTCGAATACCGGCCCTGGCTGGTGTTTCCGCGCCGCACGGCGGAGGTGTCGCCCGCCGGTCTCGCCGTTGGCCGCGGCGTGTTCTATTCCACGGTGGTGAGCCGGAGCGGGGACGACGAAACGACGCTTTTTCTCCTGCCGCCCCGCTACCGGGGGCATGAGACGGAACTGGCGGACGCCTGTGCGATTCGCGAGGTGATTGACGTCGGACTGCGCCGCGCGTGGGCGTGGCTGAAGGAGGCCCTGGGCTTCGGGCCCCGGAAGGCGGCGGCCGCCGCCACCTGATATCCCGCCCTGCGGGCGGCCCGGCCGATCCCGCTCAGGCCGCGTCCTCGACGTAGTGCTTGAGGGCGCGCAGCATTTCCTTCCAGCAGTGCCGGCGTTCCGCGACGATCTCAGCGCTGGCGAGGCGGGTGTGGTCGACCGCCACGGCGCATTTGCCCCGGCCCTTGGGGGTGATCTGCACCTCGATTTCCGATTGGTCGTCGTCGCAGGTCAGCCAAACGGACGAGGGAGCGATGGTGCGGCGGATCGTGATCTGGACCCCGGCGAGCCAGCGGGCGCGGCGTTTGGCGTCGGTCCAGGCGGCGAAGATGGTCGGGGCGGCGGCGGCGATGGTCTTGCCGGCGCTGACGGCAAAGTCGCCAGCGGGCGGTGGCGGTGATGAGGCGGAGACAGCAGTCGAAACTCGACGGACGGCGCGGGTCATAAACGCGGGACTTTAGCCCAAGGGCTTTTCAGGGCGATGCGAAACTCGCGGGCGCCGGATCAACGGTTTACGCGCGTCGGCCCGTGCCGCGCGGCCGCCGGCCGCGGTTTCTTCCCGCGGCGCACGGGGTGCGGGCGGCCGGCCAGGTCGACCGCGACGTAGGTGAAGATCCCCTCGGTGACACGGTGCAGCGAACCGTCGGTGTCGCGCTGCACCCAGGCCTCAAGGTCGATCCTCATCGAGGTGCGGCCAACCGCCAGCAGGCTCGCATAGCAGGTCACGATGTCGCCCACGAACACGGGGAAGAGGAAGGACATGCCCTCGATGGCCACCGTCACGACCCGGCTCTGGGAGACGGTGCGGGCCAGGACGGCGCCACCGAGGTCCATCTGCGACAGGAGCCAGCCGCCGAAGATGTCGCCCTTCGAATTGGTGTCCGCCGGCATGGCGATGGTGCGGATGACAATTTCGCCGCGGGGCCGGACGGGCGGGGCGGAGGTCGGGGCCATGGGTGGCATCTTCCGAAGGCGCCCGCGCCGGCGCAACCGGAAACCCGGCCGTTCCGGAGGCGCCCGGCGAAATTCGCGTTGTTTTCCGGGGAGGGCGGAACGATATTGAGGGCCGCATGGCTGCCCTGGCACCCGCGGCGTTTCGCCGCCTGTTCAACGAAGTGGGAACGGTCGATGCCGTCGGCATCGAGGAACGGGTGGCCAAGTTCACGACCCGTAGCATCAAGAAGCGGTCGAAGGTGTTCGGCCTCAAGCTCGCCGTCTCGATGCTCGACCTGACGACCCTCGAGGGCAAGGACACGCCGGGGAAGGTGGAGTCGCTGTGCCGCAAGGCGGCCCGGCCGCACGACGATCCCGAGATTCCGCCGGTGGCGGCGGTCTGCGTGTATCCCGCGATGGTGCGGCACGCGCGGCGCGCGCTCGGCGCGGACACGCCGGTGCGGATCGCCTCCGTGGCCACGGCGTTTCCCTCCGGCCAGATGCCGCTCAAGACGCGGCTGGGCGAGGTGCGGGCGGCGGTCATCGACGGCGCCGATGAGATCGACATGGTGATCAACCGCGGCGCGTTTCTCGCGGGCGAGTTTGCGCGGGTGCAGGAGGAGATCGCGGCCGTCGTCGAGACCTGCGGCGACGCGGCGCTCAAGGTCATTCTGGAGACGAGCGAACTTGAGACCTACGACAACATCCGCGGCGCCGCGTTTCTCGCCATGCGGGTCCTGCGCGCCGGGGATTTCATCAAGACCAGCACGGGCAAGACCTCGGCCAACGCGACCCTCGGCAACAACCAGGTGATGCTCGAAGCCATCCGGGACTTCTACCTCGAGACCGGCACGCCGATCGGGATGAAGCCGGCCGGCGGCATCCGTACGGCCAAACAGGCGCTCCAGTTCCTGGTCGCGGTCAAGGAGACGCTGGGCGACACCTGGCTGACCAACGAGCGCTATCGCATCGGGGCCAGCTCGCTGCTGAACGACCTGTTGCGGCAGATCGAGAAGGAGAAGACCGGCGCCTACCAGGCCCCGTATTATTTCAGCGACGCCGCCGAAAGCTATTGAGCGGAGGCCGGAAGCCAGAGGACAGCCGTCAGAGAGGATTTCGCGATGCCAACCCCAGCGACAGAAAAGAAACCCGCCCGCGGTGCCGGCGGCAACGGCCGCGGCGGCCACGAATCCGGCCGCCGTGCGCGGCCCGAGCTGCGGTTTGGCGACCTGTGGGAATACGATCCGGCGCCGGAGACCGCGGACCCGAAGATCCAGCCCCGCTACGAGCTGTTCATCGGGGGCCGGTTCGTCGCCCCCGCCGGGGGCAAATACTTTGATTCCATCAACCCCGCCAACGAGCAGAAGCTGACCGAGTTCGCGCTGGGCGGGGCGGCCGACGTGGACGCGGCCTTCGCCGCGGCGCAGCGGGCGTTCGAGTCGGAATGGGCGCGGATGCCGGGACGCGAGCGCGGCAAGTACCTCTACCGGGTCGCCCGGCTGCTGCAGGACCGCGCCCGGGAATTCGCGGTGGCGGAGACGATGGACAACGGCAAGCCGATCCGGGAGACGCGGGACTTCGACGTGCCGACGGCGGCCGCGCACTTCTTCTACCATGCCGGCTGGGCGGACAAGCTCGAGTACGTCGCACCCGGGCGCCGCCTGGCGCCGCTCGGGGTCGTGGGCCAGGTGATCCCGTGGAATTTCCCGCTGCTCATGCTGTCGTGGAAGATCGCGCCCGCCCTCGCGGCGGGCAACTGCGTCGTCATCAAGCCCGCCACGAACACCTGCCTCACCGCCCTCAAGCTGGCGGAGATCATCTCGGACGCCGGCCTGCCGCCGGGCGTGGTCAACATCATCACCGGGCCGGGCTCGACCGGCGGCCTGCTCATGGCCCATCCCCTGGCGGCGAAGATCGCCTTCACCGGCTCGACCGAGGTCGGCAAGGTCATCATGCGGTCGGTGGCGGGGAGCGACAAGCGGATGACGATGGAACTCGGAGGCAAGGCGGCGAACATCGTGTTTGACGACGCGCCGATCGACCAGGCGGTCGAGGGCATCGTCAACGGCATCTTCTTCAACCAGGGGCAGGTGTGCTGCGCCGGCTCGCGCCTGCTCGTGCAGGAGACGGTGGCGGGCGCCGTCGTCGCCAAGCTGAAGCAGCGGCTGCGCGTGCTGCGCGTGGGCGATCCGCTGGACAAGAACACCGACGTGGGCGCGATCGTGTCGCGGGCGCAGCTCGAGACGATCCAGGGCTACCTCGACACCGGGGTGAAGGAGGGCGCCGAGATGTGGCAGCCGCCGTGCCGGCTGCCGGCCAGGGGTTTCTTCCTGCCGCCGACGCTGTTCACGGGCGTAACCCAGAGCCACTGCATCGCGCGGGAGGAGATCTTCGGGCCGGTGCTCGCCATCCTCACCTTCCGCACGATCGAGGAGGCGATCGAGAAGGCCAACAACACGGAGTACGGGCTCAGCGCGGGCGTCTGGACCGACAAGGGCTCGCGCATCCTGAAGATGTCCACCGAGCTCAAGGCGGGCGTGGTCTGGGCCAACACGTTCAACAAGTTCGACCCCACCTCGCCGTTCGGCGGCTACAAGGAGTCGGGCTTCGGCCGCGAGGGCGGCCGCCAGGGCCTGCT
>JBAIXJ010000525.1:0-5255 GCA_037916645.1 Opitutales bacterium
GACATCTGGCCGGAGGGCGTGCCGGGGCTCCGGCCGGACGCCGGCGCGGAGGTCGTCCAGAACGACCGCGTGAGCAACGTGAATCATCCGGTGCTGCTCGCGCATCCCGCCCCCGCCGGAACGGCCAACGGCACCGCGGTCATCATCTGCCCGGGAGGCGGCTACGCCCGCCTCGCGATCGATCACGAGGGCGCCGCGCCGGCGCAATGGCTGAACACCCTGGGCGTGTCCGCCTGGATCCTCAAATACCGCATGATGGAATACGGCCAGCCCGCCCCGCTCCGCGACGTGCTGCGCGCCGTGCGTTGGGTGCGGGCGCATGCTGCCGAATACGGCGTGCGGCCGGACCGGATCGGCGTGATGGGGTTCTCAGCGGGCGGACACGTCGCAGCCAGCGCCGGCACGCTCTTTGACGCGCCGGAGGGGCGCACCGGCGCCGCCCTCGACGCCGTCAGCGCCCGGCCGGACTTCTTGATCCTGCTTTACCCGGTCATCACGATGACGGATCCGTATGTCCACGCCGGCTCCCGCCGCAACCTGCTGGGGGCGGCTCCCACCCCGGAACAGATCGACCGCTGGTCGGCGGAGAAGCAGGTCACCAAGGACACGCCACCGACGTTTCTCGTGGCCACGACCGCCGACCGCACGGTCCCGGTCGAAAACAGCCTCCTGTTCTACCAGGCGCTGCGCCGCGCCGGCGTCGCCGGCGCCGAACTGCATGTCTATGAGCAGGGACCGCATGGATTCGGCCTCCGGCCCGGCTATGGCCCGACCTCCGAGTGGCCGCGCCTCTGCGAGCAGTGGCTGCGCCTCCACGCCTGGCTGACGAGCCCGCAACATTGACTCCGCGCCGGCGCGGGCGGCCCCCGCGGGGAGTGCCCCCGAACGAAAAGGGTGGCGGAGCGCGGTGAGGTGCGTAACGTGGCAGCCGTTCATCATGTCGGAGCAACGCGTTACCCTGGCCGACATTGCGCGCGAAGCGGGTGTGCACGTCACCACCGTGTCCCTGGCGTTGCGCAATCATCCCCGGCTGCCGGCCAAGACCCGGCAGCGGCTTTGCGCCCTGGCCGAGGAGATGGGTTACCGCCCCGACCCCGCGATGCGCGCCCTGGTCGCGTACCGGCAGAAGCTCCGCCCGTCCCAGAGCCGGTTGACGCTGGCCTACGTGACCAACTGGAGCACGCGCTGGGGCTGGAAGGAGGTCACGGCGCACCCCCAGTTCTACGCCGGCGCCGAGGCCAAGGCCCGCGAGCTCGGATTCCTGCTCGAGCATTTCTGGATGCGCGAGCCGGGCCTGACCCAGGACCGGCTCAGCCGGATCCTGTATGCCCGCGGCATCACCGGCCTGATCATCGCCTCGCACGGGCGCGAGATGGGCGACGCGCTGGTGTTTGACTGGCAGAACTTCAGCGCGGTCAAGATCGACTATTTCCCGCACCTGCCCGAGCTGCACAACGTCACCAACGACCAGTGCAGCGTGATCCGCATGGCCGTGCAGAAGGTCATGGCGGCGGGCTACCGGCGCATCGGCTTCGTCATGCACCGCGGCTGGGATCATGCGGTCGATCACCAGTGGACGGCGGGTTATCTGTGCGAGCAGCAAAACCTGCGGCCCCGCGACCGCATTCCCGCCCATATCTTCCCCGAGCCCCAGCCGGTGGAGCGGTGGCTCAACGAGAGCCGGGCGCCGGTCGTGGTCGACCCGCGGCCGTTCGCCCAGTGGCTCCGGAAATACAAGCCGGAGGTGCTGATCAGCAACGGCTCCTTCGTGCTGCCCGTGCTGCGGAAGATGGGCCGCCGGATTCCGCGGGACCTCGCCTTCGTGGATGTGTTTCTGGATGATTTCACCGGGCAGACCGCCGGCGTGCGCCAGAACTGCGAGACCGTGGGCGCCATGGCGGTCGAAATCCTCGCCGGGCAGCTCCAGCACAACAAGCGCGGCGTCCCGGAGATCCCCACCACCACCCTCGTTGAGGGCACCTGGTTCGACGGAGCCTCGTGCCCGCCGCGGGGCGGTTCGGCGTTGTCCGCCTGAGGCGCTAATGTTAGACGAATCCGGTTTTTGCCCCTCTGGTCGGGGGCGCAAGGATTTCCGCCCGCGCCCCGCCTCGGTCCGCGGTTCCCGCACGGCCATGAATCCTCAGTCCGCAGATTGTCCGGCGTGGCCGGCCGCCCTCGGCCGCACCGCCGTGCGCGCGGTCGCGCTCCAGCGGACCAACCTGTGCCGGTACCGGTGATGCGCGGATCCCAACGCCCCGCGTCTCGTGTTCTGCGCCCGCTGGCCGGCGCGCTGGCGCTCCTCGGGTGGCTGGCGTGCGCTTCCGTCCAGGCGGCGGTCGGCGACGCCGCGTGGGTGGCGTTTGCGCCCGGACCCGGGACCTTTCCCCTTGTCGCGCCGGGCGCGGCGGCGCCGCTGTGGGTGGACGGGCACGACTGGCCGGGCGTGCTCCGGGCGGCGGGCGATTTGCAGCAGGACATCGCGCGCGTGTCCGGCGTCCGGCCGGACCTCGACCGGACGCCCGGCCGGCGCGGGCGCGCGGTGGTGATCATCGGCACCCTCGGGCGCAGCGCGCTGCTCGACGAGCTGGTGGCGGCGAAGAAGCTCGACGTCGGCGCGATCCGGGGGCGCTGGGAGGCGTTCCTGGTCGAGACGGTCGCGCGGCCGTGGCCGGGGGTGGAGCGGGCGCTGGTCATCGCCGGCAGCGACAAGCGCGGGACGATCTACGGCCTCTACGGCCTGTCGGGGCAGATCGGCGTGTCGCCGTGGTATTGGTGGGCGGACGTGCCCGTGCCGCGCCACCCGGAGCTGGCGGTGGCGCCGGGCCGGCGGGTCGACCCCGGGCCGGTCGTGAAATACCGCGGCATCTTCCTCAACGACGAGGCGCCGGACCTGACCAACTGGATCCGGGCGAAGTTCGGGACCGTGCCGCCACAGAAGGATCCGCCGATTCCGCCCGGGGTGGCGAACTACGGCCACGAGTTCTACTCGAAGCTCTTCGAGCTGATCCTGCGCCTGCGGGGGAACTACCTCTGGCCGGCGATGTGGGACAACGCCTTCAACGAGGACGACCCGGAGAACCCACGCCTGGCGGACGAGTACGGCGTCGTCATGGGCACTTCGCACCAGGAGCCGATGCTGCGGGCGCAGAAGGAGTGGGACCGGCGCTACGAGGCGACGCTCGGGAGCTGGAACTACGCCACCCATCCCGATGTGCTGCAGGATTTCTGGCGCGCGGGCATCCGGCGGAACCGCGCCTTCGAAAGCCTCATCACCATCGGGCTGCGCGGCGCCAACGACACCCCGATGGCGCCCGGCGGCCCGGCGGCCAACCGCGCGCTGCTCGAGCAGATCGTGGACGTCCAGCGGGGCATGCTGGCCCGGGAGATGAACCCTGATGTGACGCGGGTGCCGCAGCTCTGGTGCCTCTACAAGGAGGTGCAGGACTTCTACGAGGCGGGGATGAGGGTGCCCGACGACGTGACGCTGCTCTGGTGCGACGACAACTGGGGCGACATCCGGCGGCTCCCGACCGCGGCGGAACGCGGACGCGCCGGCGGCGCGGGCGTCTACTACCATTTCGACTACCACGGCGGACCGCGCAGCTACCAGTGGATCAACACGAACCCGCTGCCCAAGATCTGGGACCAGATGACGCTCGCGCACCAGTACGGTGCCGACCGGATCTGGATCGTGAACGTCGGCCACTTCAAGGGCTACGAGCTGCCGCTCGAGTTCTTCCTCGATCTCGCCTGGAATCCGGACCGCTGGACCGGCGACCGGCTGGAGGACTACCCGCGGCTTTGGGCCGCGCGGGAATTCGGCCCGGCGCACGCCACGGAGATCGGCGACCTCCTCGCCGCGTACGCCAAGGACAACGGCCGGCGCAAGCCGGAGCTGCTCGCGCCGGAAACCTACAGCCTCGTCAACTATCACGAGGCGGAGACCGTGGTGGCGGACTTCGACGCGCTGGCCGCGAAGGCGGAGGCGATCAGCCGCGAACTGCCGGAGAACGAGCGCGACGCCTTCTACGAGCTGGTGCTGTTTCCGACGAAGGCGAGCGCGCTGGTGAACGAGCTCTACCTCGCCGCGGGCCGGAACGCGCTCTACGCCCGCCAGAGCCGGGCGGCCGCCAATGACCAGGCGGCGGAGGTGCGGCGCCGGTTCCAGGCCTTCACGGACCTGATGTCCGAGTACAACCACACGTTGGCCGGCGGAAAATGGGACCACTTCATGGATCAGCCGGTGCTCGGCTATCTCAACTGGCGCGACCCGCCGGTCAACAGCCTGCAGGCGATCCCGTTGCGCACCCATGCGGTTCCCGAGGCGGCGGCGATGGGCGTCGCCGTGGAAGGTTCCGAGGCGGCGTGGCCGGAGGCGCCGATCCCGGCGTCTCTCCCGGGATTCGACGCGCTCAACCGCCAGCGGCACTGGATCGACATCTTCAACCGCGGGAGCACGCCGCTGGCATTCACGGCCGCGGCCAGCGCGCCGTGGATCGTGCTCAGCGCGACCGCGGGTGAGGCGAAGCCGGACGCGCGCCTGTGGGTTTCGGTGGACTGGTCGCGGGCGCCGCGCGGCGCCGCCACGGGGACCGTGGCCCTGGAGGGAGCGGGCGCGCGGGTGGAGGTGAACCTCCGGGAGTTCACGCCGGCGGACGTGACGCGCGATTCGCTGCAGGGATTCGCGGAGGGTGAAGGGTGCGTCTCGATCGAAGCCGAACACTGCACCCAGGTGACCGGTGCCGGCGACCGGCGGTGGGCCCGGATCGCGGACTACGGCCACACCCTGTCCGCCATGCGGGCGACGGCGCCGCTCGATCTGCCGCCCGCCACGCCGGGGAAGGATTCGCCGTGCCTCGAGTACCGGATGTACCTGTTCGGCGCCGGGCGGGTCGACGTGGAGGCGATCCTGGGTCCAACCCTGAACATCTCCCCCGGCCGCGGGTTGCGCTATGCGGTGTCCTTCGACGATCAGGCCCCGCAGGTCGTGACGCTGGTCCCCGCGGGGTACAGCGCCCAGAACGGCAACCGGGACTGGGAGCACTCCGTCGAGGACAACGCCCGGCACAGCCACACCGTCCACTCCCTGGCCCGCCCGGGCTATCACATGCTGAAGTTCTGGATGGTGGATCCCAACGTCGTGCTGGAGAAGCTTGTCGTCGACACGCGGCGGATGGGGCCGGCGGGTTCGCCGCAGGCGGATGGCGTGCGCCCGAGCTACCTGGGCCCGCCGGAGAGCTACTGGCGTCCCGTGG
>JBAIXJ010000526.1:0-16216 GCA_037916645.1 Opitutales bacterium
TGTCGGCGGTGGCGTCGGCCGTGCCGGCCGTGACGCCCGTCACCGGGTCCGGCGTGACCGGCACGGGGGCGCTGGCGAAGTACATGGCCGTCGCCGGAAGGGCGGAATCTTCGTCCCACGGCGCGCGTTTGGCCGGCGAGGGGAACGGTCCCGGAGGGCTGTCGTCTCCCTCCAAGCCGGTCGCCGGGACCGTGCCGGCGGTCAACCGGGATGGCGAGGCGAACAGGTTCTCGGCGGGGTTCACCCCGGTGACGGTTGATCCGGTGGGCGGGGCGGCGAGTGCCGACGCGTCGAGCAGGGCCGCAAAGGCCGTGAGCGCCGCGCTGGAGGCCGCGCCGGCCGGAGGCTCAGTCTCGACGCCGGGAACGGCCGGGATGCCGGGGGTGGAGCCGGCGAGGGCAAGGGCGGAAGGGGTGGTGGGGGAAGGAATGTTCATGGGGGTAGACTCCCTTCCGTGGGACGACCCACGCCTTCCGTGGCGTGGCGAGTCAGTGTGGGGAAAAAACCGGGCGGCGGGGGGCGGGTCAGGTTCCGGCCGGGCGGCTCGGCACGACGACCCGGAGTTTTTCGGTCAGGGCGGCGGCACGCCGGGCGAGTTCGGGATCAACCTCGGATTTGGCCATGGTCTCCAGGATCGGGGCCACGGTGTCCGGCTTCATCAGCGAGAGGATCTTGACGACGGTGGTGTCGTCCATGCCGCGGAAGATCTCGACGGCGGCCGTCGGCGCCAGGTTCGTGTAGGTCTGGGCGAGGGTGCGCAGGTTTTTCGCCTCGAGGGCCTGGATCTCGATCAGCCGGCCGGAGATCTCCTGGCGCTGGGCCTCGATGTCCGTCCGTACCTTTTCGAGTTCCTGGCGTTCCGCGGTGAAGCGGGCCTCCCGCTCGTTGAGCTGCTCCTCCCGCTGGTGCTGCTTGACCATCTCGTCCTTCAGGTCCGCGGCGAGGTTTTCGATCTCGATGGTCCAGAATCCCCAGGGGGCGCCGGGCCGGTTGCCCGCCGGCGCGGCGGCGCGAAGCGCGGCGATCTTTTGGGCGGCGGAGCCGGCGGCGTGCCAGAACCAGCCGAGGCCGGTGGCGAGACCGGCCGCGAGGCCAACGGCGATCAGGAAGACGGGGTGGCGGAGGAACTTCATGAGGGGGTGTTGCCCGGGCGGAGGGCGGTGCCGGCCCACTCGTCGAGGGCGTTTTGCTCGGCGCGCTCGGCGGCGAGGCGGTGCCGCTGCCGGGCCCGGGCTTCGAGTTTGTCCATGGCTTTGACGTCGCGCGCGGCCTCGTGGTATTCGGTGACGCGGCGGTCCCGCTCGGCGGCGGCGGTGGCGAGGGTCTGGCGCGCCGCGGCCTCCGCGAGACCGGCCACGCCCAGGGCGCCGAGGAAGGCAACCTGCTCCCCGGCGCGGACGCGCGACGACGTTCCGGCCCGAAGCATGTGCTCCAGCTCCTCCCGGTTTTCCCGGGCCTTCGCGTGCGCGAGGAGGGCGTGTTCGATGGCCCGGAGGGAGGCGGCGAGGTTCTCGCGCGCCCGGAGCTCCTTCAGGGAGCGGACGGTGGCGACGGACTGCAGGCTGAAGCGAAAGCGTTTCATGAGATCAACTGGCGCAGGGTGGCGAAGCTCTCGTTCCGGCCGCAGCGTTCCTCCACGCCCTGGCGGAAGAAAATGCGCAGCGGATCGTGGAGCGCGATCGCCTGGTCGAGCGCCGGGCTCGAGTTCTTCTGGTAGGCGCCGATGGTGATCAGGTCCTCGTTCTTGCGGTAGAGCGCCAGGTGTTCCCGGGCGCGGCTGACGAGGGCGACCTCGTCCGGCGTGCAGATGTCGCGCGCGAGCCGGCTGACGCTCTCGAGCACGTCGATCGCGGGATAGTCGTTGAAATTGGCCATCTGCCGGGAGAGCACGATGTGGCCGTCGAGGATGCCGCGGACCGCGTCCGTCACCGGCTCGTTCATGTCGTCGCCCTCGACCAGCACGGTGTAGAGGGCGGTGATTGTCCCGGTCTCGCCGGCGCCGGCGCGCTCGAGCAGGCGCGGCAGGAGCCCGAAGACCGACGGCGTGTAGCCGCGGGTGGCCGGGGGCTCGCCGATCGCCAGCCCGATCTCGCGCTGCGCCATCGCAAAGCGCGTCACCGAGTCGAACAGCAGCAGCACGTTCTTGCCCTCCTCGCGGAAGGCCTCGGCGATGGAGGTCGCGGTGAACGCCGCGCGCACGCGGAGCGGCGCCGGCAGATCGGACGTCGCGACGACCACGACGGTGCGGGCCCGGCCTTCGGGGCCGAGGTCCTTCTCGAGAAACTCGCGCACCTCGCGGCCGCGCTCGCCCACCAGGGCCACGACGACGACGTCGGCCTCCGCGCCGCGCGCGAGCATGCCCAGCAGGGTGGATTTGCCGACGCCGGAGCCGGCGAACAGGCCGAGGCGCTGGCCGCGGCCCAGCGGCACGAAGGTGTCGATCGCCTTCACGCCGGTCACGAACACTTCGCGGATCCGCTGGCGGCGCAGGGCGTGGGGCGGGGCGGAGGGCTGGGCCTCGGCCGGGGCCAGCGGGAGGAAGCCCAGGCCGTCCATCGGCCGCCCGAGGGCGTCGAGCACGCGCCCGAGGATCGCCGGGCCGGGGGAGGGAACCGGCGGACGGTTGCAGGCCGCCACCTGGCAGCCGGCGTGCAGCCCGGTGGTGTCGCCCAAGGGCATGAGCAGCACCTTGTGTTCGCGGAAGCCCACCACCTCGGCCAAGACGGAAATGTCATCGCGCCCGGAGCGCAGGAGGCAGAGCTCGCCCAGCCCCACGTTCGGTCCCTCCGATTCGATGACGAGGCCCGTCACGCCGGTGACCGCGCCCAGGCGTTGCGCCGCCGGGATCGCGCGGATCTGGCTGCGGAGGGCGTCGATGGAGGGAAGCACGGCGGCCATGGCGGATCACGAGCCGGTGAGGCCCAGGGAAAGCGACTGCACCTTGGCGGCGAGGCGGGCGTCCGTCAGACCGAAGCGGCTCCGCACCTGGCAGTCGCCCGGCGCCAGCGCGGCGCTCTTCGCGATCTTCAGCCCGGGATAGCGGTGCAGCCAGGCGGGATCCATCCGGGTGAGCAGGTCGGCGTCGCGCTCGCTGAGAAACAGCTCCAGGTTGTCGCGCTCCGGATAGAGCTGCTCGAGGGTCTCGCGGCAGATGCGCTCGATCATCTCCGGCGACGGTTCGAAGCCGGCCAGCAGCCGCCGCGCGATGTCGAGGGTCAGGGCGGGCAGCGCCGAACGGAGCTCCGCCAGCAGGGACTGCTCGAGCGCGGCGAGGTTGGGGAAGAGTCCGTCCTGCAGGCGCTGCAGGTCCGCCCGGAGCTCGACCATCTGCCGGTCGGCGAAGGCGCGGGCCGCGTCCTCGCCCTGCCGGTAGGCCTCGCCCTTCAGTCCGGCCAGCTCGGCGTCGGTGTAGGCGCGCGGGGGTCCGCCGGCCGAGGCGACGTCGGTCAACCGGCGGTCGAAGGCGATGAGCTTGGTGAAGGCCATGGTCAGGCGACGACGGCCTGCTCCTGGTCGACGTCGAGGGAGATCTGGTTCTCCTCCTCGAGGCGCCGGACGGCCTGGATGATGATGTCCTGCGCGGCCTCGACGTCCTTGAGCCGGACGGGGCCGAGCAGGGCGATTTCCTCGCGCAGGCTTTCGGCGGCCCGCTTGGAAATCGCCGCGAAGATCTTGTTGCGGAGCGGCTCGCTCGCCGACTTCATCGCCATGGCCAGGTTGGCCGAATCGACCTCGCGCATGACGCGCTGGAGGTCCGGCGCCTGGAGGCGGCCGAGGTCCTCGAAGCTGAACATCTTCTTCCGGATCTGCGAGCCGAGGGCGGCGTTGCGCTCCTCGAGCCGCACGAGCAGGCCCTTGCTCATGTCCTTGTCGAGGCGGTTGAGCAGATCGGCGACCACCCGCACGCCGCCGCTGTGATGGAAGGTGGGGCGCGACTTGGTGTCGAAGTGCCGGCCGAGGCTGCGCACGATCTTCGCGACCAGGTCCAGCGACGTGCTCTCGATCGTGCCGAGGCGCTCGACGACCTCCTCCCGCATGTCCGGGCTCAGCAGGGTGAAGATCTCCGCCGCCTTGGCGGCCTCGAGGTAGGAGAGGACGAAGGCGATGGTCTGCGGCTGCTCGTTCTTGATCAGGTTGAAGATCTGGCGGCCCTCCATCTCGCCGATGTCCTTGATCACGTCGACCGAGCCGCCGCTCGGGCCGGCGCGGCCGATGATGGAGTTCGCCTTGAAGTCCCCCTTGGCGATCTCGATCGTGCGCTGCGCATAGGGCAGGCCGCCGAGGGCGGAGGTGATGCCGGTGGCGATGATCGTGCCGAATTCGTCCAGCGCCTGCCGCTGCACCTCGGACGGGATCATGGAAAACGCCGACATCTCGCGGCAGAGCAGCTCGACGTCGGTATCCTCGAAATGCTTCAGCACCTCGGCCGCCGAGTCCGGGCCGATCGTGATGAGCAGGATCGCCAGTTTCTGGTGCCGGCTGAGCTTGGCGTAGTCGATGTCGTTCATGGCGCTCAGTTGTTCTTGCCGGCCGCGGCCCAGTCACGCAGGGCGACCCCGATGTTGCCGGGCTTCTGCTTGATCAGCTCCGTGAGCAGCTCCGGGGTGACCGCCCCCGGGGCCGGCAGCGCGCGCTTGTTGTCCGCCGGCACCTCGGCGAGCAGCTCCACCGGCACGGCCTCGGGCTTCTGGCGGCCGAGCAGGCGCCAGAACACGGCGAGCACGGCGAGGCCGAGCGCGACGGCGAGGAAGCGGCTGGCGGTCTCCGTCCAGGTGGCGACGCGCGCCTCCTTCTGGATCTGCCGCACCTCGGCGGCGATGGGCGGGGTCTGGAACGGCACCTCCTGCAGGCTGACGATGTTGTCGAGCGACTCCCCGGCGGCGGCGCGGATGCCGAGCGCGTTGACGACGACCTGGCGCAGGGCGGTGAGCTCCTGCGGCGTGCGCGCGACGACCTTGCCGTCGGCGCCGGCGGGACGCGGGGCGACCAGCACGGAGGCGGTCAGGCTTTTGATCGTTCCCGGGGTGCGGACGATGTTCGTGGTCGTGCGGTTGATCTCGTAGGTGGTGGTCCGGTTCTTGCGGCTCTGGTCCGTCGACGACGTCGGTTTCGTGTCGGGCGCGGCCGGCTTGTCCGGGACGTTGGCGCTGACGCCGACGACCCCGCCGGTGCGCGACTCCCGGGAGTTGGTCGTGTCCTCGGTGATGGTCTGGCTGCGGACGACCTGGCCCTCGGGGTCGTATTTCTCCTCGGTCAGCGTCGTGGCGTCCGTCTCGATCAGGGCCGACACGCGCACCACGGCGTTGCCGGGTCCGATCACGTCGGCGAGCATGGTCTCGACCTTCTTGGCGAAGTAGCTCTCGACCTGCTCGCGGTATTTCATCTGGCCGGAGGCGCTGCCGAGCGCGGGATCATCCTTCAGCTGCTCGGACAGCACGCGCCCCTGGTTGTCGACCACGGCGACCTGGTCGGGCAGCAGGCCCTGCACGGAGTTGGCGACGAGGAAGCGGATCGCGTTGACGGCGTCGGCCTCGAGCCGGGCGCCGGCGGTCTCCACAAAGACGGACGCGGTGGGCTTGACGCCGCGGTCGGTCAGGAGGAGCCGGTTCTCCGGCTGGACGATCATCACCCGCGCGGAGCGCACGCCTTGGAGCTGCGAGATGGTGCGGCTCAGCTCGCCCTGGATCGCGCGGAGGTAGTTCGTGCGCTGCACGAAATCGCTCAAGCCGAACTGGCCCTTGTCGAAGATCTCGAACCCGACGCCGTCGCCGCTGGGCAGGCCCTTGGCCGCGAGGTCCATGCGCAGGCGGTACACCTGGTCGGACGGAACGTAGACCGCCGCGCCGCCGGCGGACACCCGGTGGGGGATGCTCTGCGACTCGAGCTGGCTGATGATGGCGGCGGCGTCCTTGTCGCCCAGGCGCCCGTAGAGCAGGACGTAGTCCGGGCGGCGGGACCAGAGGACGAGGGCGATCAGGCCGGCGACCACGACCGCGGCGGCGAGGGCGAGCGAGACGCGCTGGTTGAGGCCGAGTTGCTTCCAGAGGGCGAGGAGCGATTGCAGGAAGGGTTTCATGCGAGGGGGACGCGGGGACGGCAAAGGGGGCGCTCAGCCACGGGGTCAGACCGGCAGGCGCATGATCTCCTGATAGGAGTCGATGACCTTGTTGCGGACCTCGATCATCAGCGAGAGGGCGAGCGAGGCTTCCTGCATCGCGATCACGCTCTGATGGAGGCTGCCGCCGTCGCCGAGCAGCACGCTGCGCGTGACCGCGTCGGCGTTCGCCTGCTGGTGCACGACCGTGCCCACGACCTGGTCCAGGACCGAGGAGAAGGCGCCGGCGGCCGGAGCCGCGGCAGGGGCGGCGTCGCCACCGGCGACGAGCGGGGTGACCGGTTTCAGGACCGGCGGGGCGATGCGTTCAAACGGCGTGGCCGCGGCGGAGACGGAGGTGATGGCGGACATGGCGGTTTACTGGCCGATCTGCAGGGTGCGCTGGGCCATCTCCCGGCCGTTCTTGGCGACGGCGAGATTGGCCTCGTACGCCCGGGAGGCGGAGATGAGGTCGACCATTTCGAAGGCCAGCTTCACGTTTGGCATCGCGACCATGCCCTGGGCGTCGGCGTCGGGGTGCTGCGGGTTGTAGACGCGCTCGCCCGGCGACGAGTCGGTGACGATGGAGCCGATCTGGACGCCCTGGAGCGGGCTCGTCTTGCCGTCCGCCTGGTGCAGCAGGGCCGCCTCGAAGCTGACCATCTGGCGCTGGTAGGGTCCGCCGGCGGGCGTCCGGGTGGTCTGGGCGTTGGCGATATTCTGCGAAATGATGTCGAGGCGGGTCCGTTGGGCGTCGAGCGCCGAGGAGGTGATGTCGATGCCGGAGATCAGATTCATGGTCGCGCGGGGCTGCGGGGGATCAGGCGCTCTTGCCGGAGATGGCCATGCGGAGCTGCCGGAGGTTGGTGCTGATGATCTCGGTCAGGAACTGGTGTTCGACCGAGTTGCGGTTCATCTCGGCCAGCTCGTGTTCCATTTCCACCGAGTTGCCGTCCGGGCGGACGGAGCGGGCGTGCTCGTCCGCCGCGATGGTCGGCCGGAGGGCGACACCGGCGGAATTGAAGTCGCCGCGGGCGACGCTGGCGCGAAGCTCGTCGAAGAAGACGGGCGCGACGTCGACGCGCTTGTAGCCGGGCGTCTCGGCGTTGGCGATGTTCGCCGCCAGCGCCTCCTGCCGGAGGGAAACGGCATCCAGAAGCTTGGCGGCGATGAGGTAGCTGTCCGAACCTGCCAACGGCTCGATCATGCCGTGCGAAACAGCAAAGGCGGTGCCACTTTGCGAATGAATGGCGCGAGTGCTTGGCGCGAAAGCACTTGGCCACCAGAATGCGCGGGCCGCCGCGCGGGGGGTGGAGGCGCCGGCGGCTCCGCGCGCTTTCGTGGGCAAAAATTGCCGCGGCCGGTCCGTGGGATTCGCCGGTCAGCCCTTCATTCGCGCGGCATCGTCCCGATATACGAGAAAAACCAGTGCGAGATAGCGATTACGAGTTCATCCGAACCCTCGTCTACGAGCACAGCCGCATCAACCTGGGCCCCAACAAGCGGGAACTGGTTGCCGCGCGGCTGGGCAAACGCATTCGCGGAACGCCGCATGCGACCGTCGAAGCGTACTGCCGCTCGCTGCGCGCGGGGTCGGCCACGGACGACGAGGTGGGGAAGCTCGTCGACGCGATCTCGACCAACCACACCTACTTCTTCCGCGAGAACGCGCATTTTGATTTTCTGCGCGCGCGGGCGCTGGTCGATCTCGCGGCCTGCCGGCGGTGCGAGCGCTGGCCGGAGCTGCGCCTGTGGAGCGCGGCCTGTTCCACCGGCGAGGAGCCCTATTCGATGGCCATCACCGTCGCCGAAACGCTGCCGGCCCTGGCCCCGGCCTGGAGCTGGCGGATCGACGCCACCGACATCTGCAACCGGGTGCTCGAGCAGGCCCGCCATGGCATCTACACCGACGAAGCCGTCAGCCGCGTGCCCCCGGACTTGGTCCACCGGTATTTTCTCCAGGGCTTTGGCCCCCAGGCCGGAAAGCGGCGGGTCAAGCCGGGCCTGCAGGAGCGGGTGGAGTTCGCCCGGCTGAATCTCGTCGGCGACGCGTTTCCGTTCGCCGAGCGATTCCACGTCATCTTCTGCCGCAACGTCATGATCTATTTCGACCGGCCGACCCAGGAGCGGCTGGTGGAGCGCTTGACGGCGCAGCTTCAGCCCGGCGGCTACCTGTTCGTCGGCCATTCCGAGAGCCTCACCGGCATCCACCACGCGCTGCAAACGGCGGCGCCCGCCATCTACCGGCGCGCCATCGCCCCCGCCCCATGAGCTTCCCGCCGCGAAAAATCCGGGTGCTGGTCGTGGATGATTCGGCCGTCG
The DNA here is from genome assembly GCA_037916645.1 of Opitutales bacterium. Lineage (GTDB taxonomy): Bacteria > Verrucomicrobiota > Verrucomicrobiia > Opitutales > Opitutaceae > Fen-1467. Next base: position 8,417 of record JBAIXJ010000526.1, read on the forward strand.
TCCGCATGCTGGTGACGCACGCCCTGGGCGCCGACCCGGAGATCGTCGTCACCGGGGCTGCGGCCGATCCCTACGCGGCCCGCGACCAGATCCTGAAGAACCCGCCGGACGTGCTGACCCTCGACCTGGAGATGCCGCGGATGGACGGGCTTACGTTCCTCAAGATCCTGATGGAGCAGCGCCCGCTGCCGGTGGTCGTGTTCAGCTCGCTCACCCGGCACGGCTCGCAGTTCGCGATGGAGGCCCTGCGGCTGGGGGCCGTCGACGTGGTGGGGAAGCCGGAGGGCACGCTGTCGCTCGGCGAGCTCGGGCCGCAGCTGGCCGCGAAGGTCAAGGCCGCGGCGGTCGCCCGCCTGCGCCGCCCGCCGACCCCGACGTCGGCGCCGTCCGGCCCGGCGGCCGCGGAAGCCGCGCCCGTCGTCCGCGATCCGCGGACGCTGATCCTGCTTGGCGCGTCAACCGGCGGCACGGAGGCGATCCGCGAGGTGCTGACGCCGCTCCCGGCGAATCTTCCGCCGATCGCCATCGTCCAGCACATCCCCGCGGCGTTCTCCCGGGCGTTTGCGGAGCGGCTGGACCACCTCTGCACGCTCACCGTGACCGAGGCCCGGAACGGCGACGAGCTGGCGCCGGGGCATGCGTATGTGGCGCCGGGCGACTACCACCTCATGGTGCAGTGGCGGGGCGGGCACTACGTGGCCCGCGTGGTCCCCGGCCCGCCGGTCTGGCACCAGCGCCCGGCGGTCGACCTGCTTTTCAAATCCGCGGTGGAATGCGGCGCCGCGCCGCATGCCATCGCCGGAATCATGACCGGAATGGGCCGCGACGGCGCCGAGGGCCTCCGCCAGCTGCGGGAGCACGGGGCCGCCACCTTCGGCCAGGACGAGGCCTCCTGCGTGGTCTACGGGATGCCCCGCGCCGCGTGGGAATGCGGCGCCGTCCAGCGGCAGCTGCCGCTGGAGGAGATCCCCGGCTACCTCCAACTCCAGGCCGACGTTCTTGACACCCGGCGCGGCGCCGAGTGCCGCTCCCCCGCATGAATCCTCCGAGCACCCAACTTCCCCTGCTGATCGTGGATGACGAGGTCATGGTCCTCCAGACCTTGAAGCTGACGCTGGAGCGCGAGGGCTATGCCGTCGTCACCGCGTCCTCCGCCGCGAAGGCGCTCGCGATCATGGAGGGGCAGGCGTTCTCCGTCGTCGTCTCCGACCTGAAGATGCCGGAGATGAGCGGCCTCGACTTCCTGATCGAGTGCAAGAAGCGGCAGCCGGACGCCACCCGGGTGCTGATCACGGCGGTGCTCTCGCTGCCCGCGATCGTCGACTCGATCAACAAAGGCGAGATCTTCCGGTTTATCGCCAAGCCGTGGCTGCGGGAGGAACTGACCGCGACGGTGCGGAACGCGGTGAACCGGTTCGAGCTGGTGCAGCACAACGAGGCGCTGCAGCGGGAGACGCAGCGGCTGAACGCGAGCCTCACCGCGGCCAACCAGTCGCTGGAAGGCAAGGTGCGCGACCTCGAGCTGCAGCGGCAGACGCTGGATTTTCTGAACTCGGAGCTGGGGAAGCGGTACGACCGCTCCCTGGAGCTGTGCTGCCGGGTGCTGACGACCTTCGACCCGCTGCTCGGCGGCCAGACCAAGGCCATGGTGGAGATCACGCAGGCGATGGCGCAGACGGAGTTCTTCACCAAGGAGGAGCGGCACGTGCTGCGCACGGCGGCATGGCTGTGCGACCTGGGGCTTGTCGGCGTCCCGCGCGACCTGCTGCGCGCGTTCCGCACCAATCCCGATGAGATGGGCGACAACGAGCGCCAGCTGATCCGCAACCATCCGATCTACAGCCAGACCCTGGCCGCCTCGGTCGACGACCGGCCGGCAGTGGGGGAGACGATCCGGGCCCACCATGAGCGGTTCGACGGCCATGGCTACCCGGACGCGCTCTCCGGCCACGCCATCCCGTGGACCGCGCGCTGCCTCGCGGTCATCGCGGTCTTCGTGGAAAGCGGCCTGGCCCGGGACAAGGCGATCGAGCTGATCCTGTCCCAGTCGGGCACCGCGCTGGATCCGGAGGCGGTGCGACTGTTCATCAAGGCGACCCACCTGGTGGAATTGCCGCGCCAGGTGAAGGAGGTCATGCTGGACGAACTTTCGCCGGGCATGGTCCTGGCGAGCGGCATCTACAGCCCGCACGGCCTGCTGTTGATTGGTGAAGGGGCCGCCCTGACGCCGCAAACCATCGCCAAGATCCGGAACCACAACCTGGTGGCGCCGATCAGCCAGCGCCTGCTTGTGCAGGTGTGAGGGCATGAGCCGGGACCGTCCGCCATCCGCCGGCCGAGCGCGGGAACCGAACTGACCCGAAACCGCCCAGCCGCCCAGGGACCATGCCTCCCGCCTCCTCCATCGCCGCGATGTTCGCCCAGCGGGTGATCATTGGCGTCGGCGAACTCGCCGTCTCCAACCAGCCGCAGGTCACGCTCAGCACCTACGCGCTGGGCTCCTGCGTGGGCATCGCCGCCTACGATCCGGTGGCGCGGGCGGCGGGCATCCTGCACCTGATGCTGCCGGATTCGCACCTCTCGCCGGAGCGCGCCGCGGCCAAGCCGGCCATGTTCCTCGACACCGGCTTCCCGATGTTCCTGCGCGGTCTGGCCGGCCTGAAGGGCGAGCCCCGCCGCCTGAAGCTCTTTCTCGCCGGCGGCGCCTCCGTGCTCCAGGGCATCGACCCCTTCAAGATCGGCGAGCGCAACATCCAGGCGGTGCAGGATTTCGTGCAGCGATCGGGGTTGCTCGTGCGCGGCGAATCGCTGGGCGGCGTGGTCAACCGCACCGTCCACCTCGAGGTGGGCACCGGGCAGGTGACCCTGAAGCTTCCCGACGGCCGCGAGGTGAAGTCGTCGCTCGCGTAGCGCGCATCAGGAAATCGTGATTCGGAAGGGCGCGACTCTGCCGTACGGCAGAGCGCCCCTACGTTGGTCGCGAGCGAGCGGGTTTTCGGATCGCCTCCCGCGGTCCGTCAGAACTTCACTTTGCCGACGAGCAGGCGGTCCTGGAGGATGGCCAGGGCCCGTTCGAGGACGACCGGCAGCGCCTCCGTGAGCACCTCCTCGGTGAAGCCGTGGCGGGTGAGGAACTCGCCGTTGATCTCAAAGAGGAAGCCGTCCTCGCTCACGCCGGCGCCCATGGCCGTCGCGAGGTATTGCGCGGCGTGCAGCACGGCGAGCAGCGGATGCAGTTCCTCCGGTCCCTCGGCCGGCTTCAGCTGAAATTCGGAGGCCGCCACGAGCGACGGGGGGAACCGCCAGACCTGGAGCAGGCGGGCGCCGGCCTGGGCGTAGTCGTACCCGAGCACCGCACGCTCGGCCTCGATCCAGGTGGAGCCGTCGGCCTGCTGGCGCTCGCGGATCTGCGCGAACCACTCGCCGCAGGCGTAGGCGATGGCGAGCTTGCCGGCGGTGCAGATCAGGCCGGCGGTATAGGCCAGCCCGGGATCGGCGAGCTTGGTGCGCTCGGCGAGGTGCTCCGCGGCGATGGCCCGGCACAGGGCGTGCCGGCAGAAATCGCCGGCCTCCCAGCGGTAGCCCTCGACCGAGAGGCTCATCCAGCGTCCCGCCACCGACAGCGCCGCCAGGCGGTAGATCTCCTTGTGCCCGAGGCGCAGGATGGCCTCGCTGATCGTATCGACGGGCACGCTGCCGGCGAAGAAGGCCGAATTGCCGATGCGCAGCGTGGAGCTCGCCAGCGGGGGATCGAGGCGGATGATCTCCTCGAGGTCGGACGCCGTGCTGCCGGCGTTGTCCAGCACCGCGGTCAGCCGCGGGAGCAGCGCCGGCGAGCAGGGAAGCTGCAGCGCCTTGGCGCAGACCTGGTCGAATGGCGGGGGCTTCGTCATGGCGGACCGGGGCCGTCAGGCGGCCTGAAACAGCGAGAAGGGGTCGAGGATCAGGGCGATGTTGCCGTCGCCGAGGATGGCGCCGCCGGACACGCCGGGGATGCGCCGCATGAAGGCGCCGAGGTTTTTGATCACCACCTCCTGCTTGGACAGCATCTCGTCGACCAGCAGGGCCCGCTGCTTGCCCGAGACCTCGACGACGACCACGATGCCGTCCGAGGGCCGCTCGATCGCGCCGGGGATGGAGAACTGCCGGTGGAGCCGGAAGAGCGGCAGGATTTTCCCGCGCAGGTCCAGCGCCTCGGCCCGGCCGTGGACGGTGACCAGCGCCTCGGGATCGGGCCGCAGCGCCATGCGCACCGAGGTGGCCGGCAGGATGAAGCGGTCCTTGCCGACGCGGATCACCAGGCCGTCGATGATCGCGAGGGTCAGGGGCAGCTTGATCCGGAACGTCGAGCCGCGGTCGATCTCGGTCTGGATCTCGATCTTGCCGCGCAGGTGCTCGATGTTGCGGCGGACGACGTCCATGCCGACGCCGCGGCCGGAGACGGCGGTGACTTTCTCGGCCGTGGAGAACCCCGGGGCGAAGATCAGGCTCAGCACCTCGTCGCGCGAGAGCTGGGCGTCGGCCGGGATGAGGTTCAGCTGCCGGGCCTTGGCGAGGACCTTGTCCGGGTTGATGCCGCGGCCGTCGTCGATCATCTCGACGACGATGTAGCTGCCCTCGTGGAACGCCCGCAGGTGCAGGGTGCCGCACTCGGGCTTGCCCTTGGCGAGCCGGTCGGCCGGCGCCTCGATGCCGTGGTCGAGGGCGTTGCGCACCATGTGGACGAGGGGATCGCCGATCTCCTCCACGACCGTGCGGTCGAGCTCCGTGTCCTCGCCGGTGACCGCGAAGACCACCTTCTTGCCGTTGGTGCGCGCCAGGTCCCGGGCGAGGCGCTCCATCTTCTGGAAGGTGGGCTTGATGGGGATCATCCGCAGCGACATCGCCGTGTGCTGGAGCTCCTTCGTGATGCGCGCGAGCTGGCCGAGGTCCCGCTGCAGGGCGTGGTTTCCGCCGCCGCCCTTGGAGCTTTCAACGATCTGGCTCTGCACGATGACCAGCTCGCCCACGACGTCCATGAGCGAATCGAGCTTCTCGGTGTACACCCGGACGGTGGAGGAGCTGGCGGATTTGGGGACGGCGGCCTCGGCCGTCTCCGCGCCCGCCGGTGGGGCGGCCGGTGGAGGCGTGCTGCCGGCGGTGGGCGCCGGTTCGATCGGCACGATCGGGGCCAGGGTGTTGCCCGTGCCGGCCGGCGCGGCCGGAGGCGCCGGCTGGGGCGCGGTCGTGGCGCCCGTCGGAAGCGCCCCGCGGGCGCACCGGTTGACGGCGGCGATCAGATGGCTGATGGGAATGATCCGGTCCGGGGCGCGGCCGTTCTCGAGCGCGGCCGTGATCTGGCCGACCATGGCCTGCAGCGCGTCGCGGCTCAGGAGCACCTGGGTGATGGCCTCCGAGTTGAGACGCAGCTTCCGGGTGCGGGCGAGGTCCAGCAGGGACTCGACCTCATGGGCCAGGGTCCGCATCGGAACAAGGTGCAGGAAGCCGGCATTGCCTTTGATAGTGTGGAAAGACCGGAAGATGGCGTTCAGGGCCTCGGGATCGTCCGGGGTCTGGTCCAGGGCGAGCAGGGCGGCCTCGATCTGTTGCAGGTGGTCCAGCGCCTCGGCGTGAAACTCGGCCAGCAGCTCGCGGTTTTCCCCCAGGTTGAGATCGAGCAGGGCATCGGGCCCGGGCGCGGCCGGGCCGGGGGCGTCCGGAGCCGAGGCGGCGGCCGGGGCCGGTGGCGGCGCCGCCGGAGGAGGCACCGGCCGCCCTTGGCGAATGTCGCCGATGGCGGCCGCAACCCAGTCCAGCAGGGCGCGCACGGCGGCAAGGGTCTCCGCGTCAAACGGCTGGGCAGCGTCGAGCCGGACCTCCATCTGGTGGCGGATGCGCTGGACGGGAGCCGTGAACTCCGGGTTGCCCTCCGCGGCCTGCAGGAGGTCGCCCAGGAGGCTGAAAATGGGAATCATGCCGTCATCACGTCCGGGCTGCGCGAACATGAACTCGCTGGCGAGGCGGCTCTGGAGATCGTCCAGGGCGGAGAGGGTGCCGGCAGAAAAGGCCATGAACTAAGGAGTACCGCTGTCATCATCGGCCCGTTGGGGGCCGGAGTTTAGGGCGGATCGGCGGCCGCGGGACCCCCTTTACAAGTTGGCGGTAAAGCGGGCCCGGAAATGGCCGATATCGGTGAGCGGTGCCTTTTTGGCTTTCCCATGCCTCCGACCGAATGCGTAACCGAACAAACGATCCGGGATAACATCACCCGCGCCGTTTCGGATGTCTTTGCGACCATGCTGGGGCATCACCCCCGGCTGATTGAGGACCAGGCGGACCGGTCCAGCCCGGCGTGGCCGCCCCTGGTGGCCAAGGCCAAGGGCGAGGCCACCCACGCCCCGCATGTCGTCGGCACGGTCGGCTTCATCGGCGAGGCGAACGGCCTGATCTACCTCTACCTCCCCGAGTCGTTCGCCCGGATGGTGACCTGCCGGCTGCTCGGCATGAAGGAGAGCGATCTCGTGGACGGCAGCGAGGAGACGGTCAACGACGCCGTGGGGGAGCTCACCAACATGACCGTCGGCGTCTTCAAGAACTGCCTCTGCGACTCCGGCTACCCCTGCCGCCTGACGATCCCGTCGATCCTCCGCGGAAACAATTTCCACATCGAAACCACCGGCTCGGCCGTGCGGCGCATCTTCTACTTCGACTGCGCCGGCCACCGCGTCGTGGCGGACATCATGATGAAGATCGGTGACTGAACCTGCTTACGACCATGCGATACCGCATCCTGACCGTCGACGACTCCAAGACCGTCCGCATCATCGTCCGGAAGGCCTTCAAGCCGTTTGACTGCGAGATTTTTGAGGCCGCCAACGGCGTCGAGGGCCTGGCGATGGCCGGCAAGGAGAACCCGGATGTCATCCTGCTCGACGTGACGATGCCGGTGATGGACGGCGTGGAGATGCTGACCAAGGTGAAGGCCGACGCGCAGCTCAAGGGGATCCCGGTGGTCATGCTGACCGCCGAGGGCGGCCGGGAGAACGTGCTCAAGATCGCGAAGATCGGCGTGCGCGACTACATCGTGAAGCCCTTCAAGGAGGACCTCCTGATCGAGAAGATCTCGCGGATCATCGACCTGAAGCCGCTGAGCGAGGGCCCGGTGAAGGCCAAGTCGATCCTCGATCCGTGCGAGGTGATCGTGCTCGAGGACAAGCCGACCATCATCCAGCAGATCCAGGAGGGGCTGCAGCACACGCCGTGGACGATCCACGGGGTGGGGACCGTCGCCGAGGCCGCGGAACTGCTGCAGAAGCAGACGCCCGATCTCATCCTCGTCAGCCTGTCGCTGCCCGACGACGGCGCGTTCAAGTTTTTCCGGCACCTGCGGACCAACCTGAAGACCAAGTTCCTCCCGGTGTTCGCCATGGTCGTCAAGACCGAGGCGGCCGCCCAGCAGCAGGCCCAGCAGGTCGGCTTCTCCGCGATCGTCACCAAGCCGATCGAGCTGACCGACCTCGAGGCGAAGATGGCCAAGGCGATGAACCTGGACACCTCGCCGCGCTATTTCTCGGCCGACGCGGATTTCTTCGTCCTGCGGCTCCCGGAGAACTGCTCGGCCGCCGTGGTCAACGAGGTGTCGAACTACCTCAAGCCGAAGCTGGCCGAGGCGGTGGACGCCGGCCTGTCCCGGGCGATCATCGACATCCAGGAGGTCAAGGGCCTCAACATGACGATCATCAAGCTGCTGTTCCAGGCCATGCTGACCTGCCGCGAGCTCGCGATGCAGTTCACCCTGGTGGGGAACGCGCAGGTGGCGAC
>JBAIXJ010000527.1:0-5103 GCA_037916645.1 Opitutales bacterium
CTGGAAATCCAGGGGACGGCGCCATGACGAGTCGAGGGACGAGCGTCGAGAGACGAGGGCAGACCGGATCGGGAGGCCGCCGAATCTGGCACTCGACCCCCGACCCCCGACGTTCGACTGTCGTGGCCGCCTTCACGCTGATCGAGCTGCTGCTCTCGCTCGCGCTGATCGGGTTGCTCCTCGTGGCGATGAACCAGTTCATCTTCTCGATGGGCGAGCTGTGGGGACGGGGCGTCGACGTCCGGCTCTTCGATCGCCACGTGCGCGCGGTGACGCGCTTCGTGGACCGGACCCTAAGTTCGACCGTGCTGCCGGCGGCGCAAGGCCTGCAGGCGCTCTCGGTCCAGGAGGTCAAGACGCCCGACGGCGGCACGGAGAACCTGCTCACGTTCGAGCTGCCGGCGGGCAGCCGGGTCATTCCCTGGCCCGACGCGCCGCTGCCTGACGTCGTCTGCTCGCTCGGCGTGCGCCCGGACCAGGGGCTCATCCTCTACTGGCATTCGCGCTTCGAGACGCATTTTGCCGATGAGCCGCCGCGAGCCACGGTGCTGTCCCCGCTCGTGACCGGCCTGAGCTTCGACTACTACAACGCGGGCTTCGACAGCTGGCAGAACTATTCGGCGCTGCAGCGCGACAGCAGCGGCCAGTGGGAGCTGCCCAACCGCCTCCGGCTGCGCTTCACGTACGGCCGGATGACCCGCGAAACCATCATCGCCCTCCCGGCGGTCAGCCAGGCCCTCCCGCTGTTTTGAGCCATGACGCCCCCGGCTCCCAGCCGCGCGGTTCGAGGTTCCGGACGCCTGACGCCCGCGGGGGCGGAACGCCGCGGCCGGCGCGGGGTCGAATCGGGTTCGGTCATCCTGCTGGTCCTCATGACGCTGCTGCTCACCGCCCTGGCGCTGACGAAATACCTCGAACGGACTGCCATCGACCTGCTGGCCGACAGCCGCGACGCGAGCGCCGGGCGCCTGCGCGTGGAGGCCTATTCCGCGCTCGATACCGTCTGCGCGGTGCTCCAGGAGTTCCGGACCGTGAACGGCGCCCTGCACAGTCCCGCCGAGGGGTGGGGCGACCCGCTCGGCTTCGCCGGGTACGTCCCGCCGTCGGGCGTCGCGGTCACGGTGACCCTGGAGGATGAGAGCGGCAAGATCTCGCTGCCGCACGCCGATTTCCAGACGCTGCGGGACCTCTTCATCCTCCTCGGCCAGAAGCAGGCCGACGCCGAACGTCTGGCGGACGCCCTGATGGTCTGGATGCAGCAGGGCTACGAGCCGGTGGACGCGTTCAGTTCGCGGGCCAGCGACTATGAACGCGAAACCATCCCGTTCGATCCGCCGGGGCGATCCCTGCACTCGTTCTCCGAGCTCGCCTCCATCAAGCAGGTGCGCGACGCGTTTTTTGACGCCCAGGGCCAGCCCAACGCGCTGTGGCGCCAGTTTGTCGACAGCGTCTCGCTCTACGATTTCAGCCAGCCGAACATCAATGCGGCCCGCGACACGACGCTGGCGGCCCTCGGCAACTACGATGCCTCCAACATCAAGCTGATCGACGAATACCTCGGCGGGCTCGGCTCCTACACCCGTCAGGGTCCGGCCTATTTCCGCAATCCCCAGGATGTCGCGACGCTGGTCGGGCAGACGGCCGTGTCGTCGAAATTCACGACGCAGGTGAGCTGCCTGCGGGTGAACGTCACCGTGCGCGAGGGGCAGACCGCGTTCATGCTGAGCACGGTGATCGCGCCGCAGGGCGGGGCGAAGCTGCCGCCGGCGGATCCGCCCGCCGCCGGGAACGCGACCACGGCAACCGAAACCAATGCCTCCGCCACGGACCAGGCCAATCCGGCGGCGGCCACGAACAACAGCCCCGCGGCCCCGACCACCTCCGCCACCGCCGCCACGCCCGGGACGGCCGGTGCCGCTTCCTCTGCCTCCCTGAATTATCCTTTTGCCCTGCTGGAAATCCGCGAAAATGATCAGATAACTCCGGCCCCGCCGCCGTCCCAATCCGCCCTCGAATGAGCCTCCGGTCAAAAGCCCGCTGGTCCGCCCCGGCGACCAAAAAGGTCGTGCTGCTGCCCGACCACGCCTTCTTTGTGCGCGTCGTGCCGCTGCCCCCCGGGACCGCCGCCGCCGCGGTGCCGGCACAGGTGGAGCTGGCGCTGGAGGGGCTCTCGCCCTTCCCGGTGGCGCACCTGTGCTACGGCTATTTTCACCGGCCGGGTTCCAGCCGGATCCTGACCTACGCCGCGTACCGGCGCCGTTTCACCGTGGAGGACGCCTCGCAATGGGCCGAGGCTGACGCCGTGCTGCCGGCGTTCGCCGCCTGGCTGGGGGCGTCGACCGGCGGGCCGCTGGCGCTGGTCGTCAAGGGGCCCGATTATGTCACCGCCCTCGGGTGGGACGGAGCCGATCCCGTGCCCGGCGTGGTCGCCACGCGCCAGATCGCGGCCGACGCGCCGGACGCGGACCGGGCCGCGGCGCAAGCGGCGGTGACCGCGTCGCTGCGGGGCCTGCCCGCGCCCGTCGAGCTGACCGCGCCGGAGGGGCTCCGTTCGCGGGTCGGAGACGACGGGCTGGAGTACGCCGCAGGCCGGCTGACCTCCCGGTTCGGGGCGGAGGAGCTCGACTCGCTGGATGTGCGTGACAAGGCCGAACTGGCGCAGCGCCGCGGCGAGCGCCGCCGCGATCTCTTTCTGTGGCGGGCGTTCCAGGGGTGCGCGGCGGGCCTGCTGCTCGCGGCCGTGCTTGAGCTCGGCCTCAAGGGCGGCCACGTGTGGCTCCAGACGCGCGGGGCGATCGCCGCCGCCCAGGCCCCCGCCGTGCAGAACATCGAGACCAAGAACAGCCTGGCCAACCGCATCGAGGAGCTGTCGACCCACCGTCTCATGCCCGTGCGGATGCTGGAGATCGTCAACGAGAAGCGGCCCCGCACCATCCAGTTTCTGCGCACGGCGACCAAGGGGCTGAATGTCCTGGAGATCGAGGGCCAGACCAACGCGACGCCCGACGTGTTCAACTACCAGGCGGCGCTCAAGGGGCTGCCCACCTGCGACAACGTCGAACTGGGCCAGACGACCGACCGCGGCGGAACCACGCGGTTCATCCTCACCGTCACCTTCAAACCGGACGCGCTGCGGCCGGCGGGAGGCCCGTCATGAAGGCGTTCTTCCTCAGCCGCCTGCTGCGGGAAAAGGTGCTGCTCACCGCCCTGATGGCGCTGGGCGCGATCGTCTGGCTGGCCGGCGTCGCCCGGCGGGGCCGCGGGCTCTGGTTCGACTGGCGGGCCACGACCACGCTGCTGGCCACGCAGCAGCAATGGCTCGACAACCGCGCGCAGATCGAGGCGGCCGCCACGAAGGCGGTCGGCCACCTGGATCCCTCGCGCACCTTCAGCAGCACCCGGCTGCTGGGCGAGCTGAGCACCATCGCCGATCAGGTCGGAGTCCGGAGCAACACCTCGAGCGAGATCCTGGGCACCGAGCGGACGAACCAGTTCGCGGTCAACACGGTGCAGTTCGCCATCCGCAACACGAGCCTCGCGTCGCTGTTGAACTTCTACCAGGAGCTGGACAAGCGCGCGCCGTACATCGGCATCGAGCAGTTCTCCCTGACGGTGGTGCCGGGGAATCCGTTGCTCCTCAATGCGATGCTGCGGGTCTCGTCAGTCGAAATGGAGCGGCCAGGGGAATAGGGCCAAGGGCGAAGGGCCAAGAGCCAAGAGCAGAGGGATGCAGGTCGGGCTTTCTTGTCCGCCATAGCCTCCGGCGACGGCGGAACGCCCGACAAACCGGTAGTCGGGGATGAACCCCGACCTACAGGTTGGTGCGTCTCGCCTCAGAACTTGAAGCTCGCGCTCACCGAGAAGACCGCCGAGAAGATCGCGTAGGCGAGGAACCCGACAAAGCTGAAGGCGAAGAGCAGCACGACCGTCGCGATGATGCTCGTGAAGGTCTGCAGGCGCCGGCTCAGCTCCTTCTGGTAGGTGCGCGCCACCTCCTTCAGGCTCGGCACCACGTTGCCGGTGTTTTCGCCCACGGCGAGGCGGTCGAGCACCAGCGCCGGGAAGCAATTGGTGCGGCCCAGCGCCAGCGACAGGCTCTCGCCCTCCAGCACGCGGGCGGTCGCCTCGCCGAAGGCCCGCTGGTGGGTGCGGTTGGCGATCACCCGCTCGGTCATGCGCAGGGCCTCGGCGGTGGTGATGCCGTTCTCGATCAGGACGGCGAGCGTCTGGCTGAAGTTCATCACGGTCGAGGTCGTCACGAAACCGCGGGCCAGCGGCAAATGCAGCAGCCACTCGTCGGTGCGGATCCGGCCCGCCTCGGTGTGCCGCCACCGCCAGAACGACACCGCGACCAGCGCCAGGCCGAGGACGACGAAGGCGCCGTAGTTGATCAGGAGGTGCGACACGCTGATCAGCAGCTGGGTGGACAGCGGCAGCTTGGCGCCGAGCGACGACAGCAGCGCCTCGATGCGCGGGAGCAGCACGAAGATGAAGAAGAGGATGACGCCAACGGCGAAGACGCAGATGAACACCGGGTAGGCCATCGCGGTCAGCAGCTTCTGGCGCACCTCCCGCTGTTCGGTGAAGTGCTGGATCAGGCGGTGCAGCACGTCGTTGAGGCTGCCGGTGGCCTCGCCCGCCTGGATCAGGTTCACCGTGGAGTTATCGAAGACGCTGCCGTAGGCCTCCATGGCCCGGGAGAGCGGCAGGCCCTCGCTCAGGCGCTCCCACAACCCCTGGCAGAGGTTCCGCAGGGCCGGCTCCTGGATGCGGCGGCTCAGCAGCCGCACCGCCTCGCCGGCGGACAGGCCGCTGGCGGTGAGGTCGGACAGCGCCTGGAGGAACGGCAGGCGCTGCGCCCGGCCGAGCCGCACCGGCGGCTTTGCACCCCGGCTGCCGGCCGCCGGAGCGGGCTCCGCCGCCGGGGCGGCCTTGCCCGCGTCGGGCGCCCGCTTCGCGGTGGCGGCCGATTCGTCGAGCCGGAGCGGCGTGAGACCCCGGACCGCGAGCAGCCGCAACGCCTCCTTGCGGGTGGAGGCTTCCACGGCGGCCGAGACGGGCTGGCCGGAGCGGTCGCGGGCGGTGTAGGTGAAGCGGGGCATG
>JBAIXJ010000528.1:0-12310 GCA_037916645.1 Opitutales bacterium
AGGTTGACGACGTTCGGGACCTTGCCGGTTTCCTTGAACGTCTGGATGATGCGCACCGTCTCCGCGGCGATGGCCTCCTGCGCCTGCTCGGTCGACGCGCCGATGTGATGGGTGCCGTAGACGCCGGGCTCCCGCCCGAGCGGATCGGCGAACGCCCCGGTGCCGCCGGCCGGCTCGTTGGCGAAGACGTCGAGCCCGACGCGCAGCTTGCGCTCCTTGAGGGCCTGCGCCAGCGCGGCCTGGTCGACGACCTCGCTCCGGGCCGTGTTGATGAAGTAGGCGCCCTCGCGCATCGCCGCGAAGAACTTCGCGCCGAGCAGGCCCTTGGTCGCCGGGTTGAGGGCGAGGTGGACGCTGACGATGTCGGCGGCGGCGGCGACCTCCTCCGGCGTGGCGCGGTATTTGAGGCCGAGGCTTTCCGCGCGCTCGGGCGTGAGGCTGCGGCTCCACGCCACCACCGGCATGCCGAACCCGCGGGCGCGGGGCAGCATTTCCGAGCCGATCTGCCCCAGGCCGATCAGGCCGAGGGTGCGGCCGAACAGGCCGCGTGCCTTGGAGAACAGCTCCTTGTTCCATTCGCCCTTCCGCAGGCTGACGACGTTGTCGGTGAGGCGCCGGTCGAGGGCCAGGATCAGCCCGAAGGCGAGTTCCGCGACGGCGATCGAATTCTTGCCCGGGCAGTTCGACACGTAGATGCCGAGGCGCGACGCCGCGGCGACATCGATCGTGTTGTAGCCGGCGCCGGCGCGCACCACGAGTTTCAGCCCGCCGGCGCCGAGCAGGGCGGCGTTCACCTTGGTCGACCGGACGACGAGCACGTCCGGCTGGGCCTGCCGGACCGCCTGCACCAGGGCCTCGTCCTTGGTGCCCGGTTGGTACAGCACCTCGCAACCGAGGGCGCCGAGGCGGTCCCGCCCCGACTGTTCAAATTTGTCCGCGATGAGCACACGCATGGCTGGTCTCCGTGAAGGGTTTGACGTGGAGGATTAACCTGTCGTTCTGTCCGCGGTTCTAGGCCGGACCGGGCGGGGACTCAAGGGCGGTCGGCGGCCCCTCGCCCGGCGGCCGCCGGACCAGCACCATGCGCGAAGTCACTGGCGGCTCCGGGCCGGCGTGGAAGGCGAAGACCTGGTCCCGGACGGCCCGGTCCGCCATGGTGAAGCGCTCGATGCGCCGCAGGTTCTCCAGCCACGACTCGACGACGAACGTCTCGACGAAGCGGGCCGGATTGTAGGGATCCTGGTAGAGTCCCCAGCGGATGGCGCCGTCGCGCCGGCGCACGACCCCGAGGCGCTCGGCGGCGCGGACGAACTCCGCGGTGCGCGCCGGGTCGATCCGGAACTCGATCGTCACCATCACCGGTCCGTCGTCGGGCTGCGGCTCGATGACGATCTGCGGCGCGGCGCGACGCAGGGCGCGGGTCAGGCCGCCGGGGGAGTGGTCGAGGTCCGCGCCGGCCATGAGCGGGAAGCGCCGGGCGAACCCGAGGCTCAGCAGGAGGCTGGCGGCGGCCGCGGTGAGGGCCGGGGCGGTGCCGGCGTGCTCGGCGACGGCGCCCCAGAGCGCGCTGCCGAGCGCAAGGCCGCCCTGGAACACCATCTGGTAGATCCCGAGCGAGCGGGCCTGCACCCAGGCCGGCACCGACAGCTGCACCGCGATGTTGAAACAGGCCGCGGCGCTCGTCCACGCCATGCCGCCGAGCACGAGCATGACGATCAGGGCGGCGCGCACGTGCACCCAGGCGAGCACGAGCAGCACGGCGGCGAAGACCAGCGCGGCGAGGTTGACGATCGCGTCGGCCGCCAGGCGCCGGCGGACGTGGGGCAGCAGCGTGGCGCCGAGCACCGCGCCGAGGCCGATGCAGCCGTTGAGCACGCCGTAGCCCATGGCGCCCGCGCCCAGGTCCTGCTGGGCCACCACCGCCAGCAGGGCCCACATGGCGCTGACGCAGAACGTGAGGAGAAAGGCGCGGGTCAGGATCGCGCGGATCGCGGGGGCGTGGCGCACGTAGCGCACGCCGGCGCGCATCGAGCCGGCCAGCCGCTCGGCCGGCAGCGCGCTGGTGAACAGCGGCTTTCGCTGCCAGCGGTAGATCACGACCAGCACGGCGATGAACGACAGGGCGTTCAGCAGGAACACCACCCCGGCGCCCGTGCGCACGGAAACGAAGGCGGCGACGGCCAGACCGCCCGCCGCGGGGCCGACCGCGCGGGCGAGGTTGAAGGCGGCGCTGTTCAGGGCGATGGCGTTGGGCAGCTCGGCGCGCGGGACGAGCTCGGGCACGATGGCCTGCCAGGTCGGGCCGTTCATCGCCGAGCCGACGCTCAGCACGAACGTGAGCAGCAGCAGCGAGGTGATGCCGATGGTGCCGGTCAGGGCCAGGGCGCTGAGCGCCGCGGCGGCCGCGAGCATCCATCCGGCCCAGAACAGCAGGAGCCGCCGGCGGTCGATGATGTCGGCGGTGGCGCCGGCGGGCAGCCCGAGGAGCAGCACCGGAAGGCTGGCCGCCGTCTGCATCAGCGCGATCAGGAGGGGCGAGGTGGTGAGCGCCGTCATCAGCCACGTCCCGGCGGTGTCCTGCATCCAGCTGCCGGTGTTGGAGATGACCGACGCGATCAGCCGGTTGCGGAACAGCGCCCGGCGCAGCGGCGCCCAGGCGGAGGGCGCCTCGGGAGGTGGTGCGGCGGCGTCCATGGGCGGGAGCTACGGCCGCGGGCCGGTCGGGCGCCGCCGGCGGAACCGGGGGCGGCGGGGCGGGGCGGCGGCGGCGGGACTCATGCGGCCCGAAATTCAGCGGAACGGCGGGCGGTCGCAACTCGATTTGACCGCCGGCGGGTCCCGCGCCACGTTTCCCGTTCCTTCATGACAATCCAGGCAATGACGGGGGTGCTCCCGCAGGCGGAGGGGCTCAGGGCCGCCGCGACCTTGAACAATGGCGTGCGCATGCCGTGGCTGGGCCTCGGCGTGTTCCAGATCACCAGCGACGCGGAGGCCGAGCGCGTGACGCGGACCGCGATCGACGCGGGCTATCGCAGCGTCGACACCGCCGCGCTCTACGGCAACGAGCGCGGCGTCGGGCGCGCCGTCCGCGCCGGCGGCGTCCCGCGCGAGGAGCTGTTCGTGACGACGAAGGTGTGGAACGACGCGATGCGCCGGGATCGGGTCGAGGCGGCGTTCGACGAGAGCCTGCGGCGGCTGGGCTTGGAGTATATCGACCTGTTTCTCCTGCACTGGCCGATCGCGGGAAAGATCACGGCGTCCTGGCGGGTGCTGGAGAAGCTCCACCGCGCCGGGCGGATCAAGGCGATCGGGGTGAGCAACTACATGATTCCGCATCTGGACGAACTGCTCGCGGCGGCGGAGATCGTCCCGGCCGTCAACCAGATCGAGTATCACCCGTTTCTCCAGAGCAAGCCGCTGGCCGAATACTGCCGGCGGAAAGGCATCCAGCTCGAGGCGTGGAGCCCGCTGATGCAAGCCGGCGCGATCCTGCGGGACCGCACGCTTGCCGGGATCGCCGCGCAGCACGGCAAGACCGTGGCCCAGGTCGTCCTGCGCTGGGATGTCCAGGGCGGCGTGGTGACGATCCCGAAATCGGTGCACCCGCACCGGATCGCCGAGAATGCCGGGATCTTCGATTTCGCCCTGACCGACGCCGAGATGCAGGCCATCGGGGCGCTGGACCGCAACCTCCGCAGCGGCGCGGATCCGTTCAACTTCAATTTCTAGGGGGTTGGAACCACCAAGGCACCAAGGGCACGAAGCCGGAGTCCTGCGGGTGCGAATCGACTCGGTGAACCTTCGCCGGCCGCGCGAATTGATTCGCCACCCGTTGTGCCCGGTTTGGCTCCGCGCTCTCCGCGCCTCTGTGGTTCAACCGCGCGTCTGACGGGCGGAGAGGGGTTGTCCGTCGCCGTTCTTGGCCATCACGGCGGCGCCTTTTGGCTGCGCGATGCCGAAATTTGGGCCCGTCTCAGCTGCTGCTTGGCCCCCTGCCGGCACATCAGGGCGATGACGAAGTAGAACAGAAACACGAAAAGGGCCGTGGGCCAGGGTGACTGCTCTGGCTTCTCATTCGAAAAGGTGAGGAGTGCGGAACCCGACCCGAGAAAAGCGCAGAAGAGGAAAGCCCAGAAGAAACCGCGATAGATGGATGCCCTCCGATTTGGCTGATCGTAGAGCAACAGCAAACGCTGGACGATCGTCAGGCGTTCGACCGCGGTCTTCCCGGCCGCATGCTCGCGCGCCCGGTCGGCGACCAGATCCTGAGCGATATGCGCCAGCTCGGCCTCCAGCGTTTCCCGACGTTCGTCCGTCAGGTGTTTGTCCAGGGCCAGCAATCGGTCGATGACCTGCACTCGTTTCTCGAGTGCCTCAAGTCTCCGGATGCCTTTGGCCTCGCCCCGGCGATCCAGCATCCAGGCAACCAAGGGCGCCGCCACGACGGGGACGGCACCGATGATCGCCGCGACAACTTCCTTTGAGATTTCCATGGCGCGTGCCTCCTTGATCGAGGTTTGAACCAGGCCGAAATGGTCAACGGGCGGTGCGAGCGGCGGGGCCGCGCCCCCAAAATCAGACGTTGAATCGGAACAGCGCGACGTCGCCGTCGCGGATGACGTAGTCCTTGCCCTCGAGCCGGTAGTGGCCGACCTCGCGGGCGTGGTGCACGCTGCCGAGTTTCACCAGGTCGTCGTGGCTGATGATCTCGGCCTTGATGAACCCTTTCTCGAAATCGGTGTGGATGACGCCGGCGGCCTGCGGCGCCTTGGAGCCGGCGCGCACCGTCCACGCGCGGACCTCCTTTTCGTTGTGGGTGAAGAACGTGATGAGCCCCAGCAGGCGGTACGTCGCGCGGATCAGCGCGGCCTCGCCCGATTCCTTCACCCCCAGCTCGCGCAGGTACTCCGCGGCGTCGGCGGGGGACAAATCCGCCAGCTCGGCCTCGATCTTCGCGCTGACCGGCACGTAGTCGGCGTCGTGGTGCACCCGCACGTAGTTCGCGACCTTCTGCACGAGCGGATTCTGGTCGGCCGACGCGAGGTCGCCCTCGGCCACGTTGACCGCGTAGAGGACGGGCTTCGCGGTGAGGAGTTCGAAATGGCGCAGCAGCCGCGGCTCGTCCTCGTGGACGTCGAGGGTGTTGGCCGGCTTGGCGGCGTTGAGGTGCGGGACGAGGCGCTCGAGGAGGGTGAGCTCGGCCGCCGCGTCCTTCTCGCCGCTGCGCACCCGCTTGTGCGCCTTCTCGATGCGCTTCTTCACCGCATCGAGATCGGACAGGACCAGCTCGGTGGTGACCACCTCGATGTCGCGGATCGGGTCGAGCGCGCCCATGGGGTGCGCCGCGTCGTCGTCCTCGAAGCAGCGCACGACCTGGACGATGGCGTCGACCTCGCGGATGTGGGCGAGGAACTGGTTGCCGAGGCCCTCGCCGTGGCTGGCGCCCTTGACCAGGCCGGCGATGTCGAAGAACTCGACCGTGGTCGGGATCGTCGTGCCGGTCTTGAAGATCTGCTCGAGACGAAGGAGACGGTCGTCGGGCACGGTGACGACCCCGACGTTGGGTTCGATCGTGCAGAACGGGTAGCTCGCCACGGCCGCCTTGTGCGAGCGGGTGATCGCATTGAAAAGCGTGGACTTGCCGACGTTGGGCAGCCCGACGATGCCGGCTTTCAGCATGGACGGAGGCATTGACGGCGGAGGCCCGGCCCCGGGCAAGCGGAAAAGGGGCGGGGGACAGCCGTCGTCGCTTGTCACCGCAGACGGTCCACGGCCGCCTTGATCCGCTGGGGAAGGCTGCCGGTCGCGGCGGGTTCGGGCCGGCTGCCGCTGGCTCGCGCCAGCACCTGCTGGATGTGAACCTCGACCTGGCGCAGAAACGACGGCGCCACCGCGTAGCCGTCGCTTTCGTACGTCAGCATGGGCATGCCGCGCTGCAGGCTGAGCGGCTTGAGGATCGCCTCCGAGATCCGGTAGGGGAGGCAGTTGAACGGCCCGATGAGGAAGATGCCGTCATAGCCTTCGTCCCCCGCCGCGAGTCCCTTGCCGACGGCGGGGATGACCTCGCCGTAGATGCTGGGCGAGACGTGTTCCGCCGCCGTTTCGAACAGGGCGGAGACGTCGTTGCCGCCGGCGACCAGCAGGCCGGTCCGCCGGAAGAGCCCGCGGTAATATTGCTCGACTTTGCGCTCCGCCTGGTAGCCCAGCCACTGCTGCAGGTACTGCCGGCCGTCGGGTTGAAAGATGCGGGTGCAGGCCTTGGCGAAGGCGAGGCTGCCCGGCTTCATCCCCCAGCCGCTGGCGGCCCCAACGGCCCCGTCGTACGTGCCGTAGAGGAAGAAGTCCGTCAGGTCGACGGGCTTGAGGATGATGCCGTGCGCGGCGTAGAGATCGCGCACGCCGTCCATGAAGAACGGGCTGAAGCGGGTGTAGAAGTCGCCCGTCACCACCACGCGCGGACAGGTCCGCGGATCGCGCACCCGCGGCAGGGCGGCGATCCGGTCGACGAGACCGGGCAGGCGCGCATGAAACTCGTCGGCGGTCGCGGCGGCCGACGCGAACCGGAGCCATTCCGCGCGGAGCTGGTCGCGGGCGCCCGCGGCCCCCGCCACCCGGAGCACGTGGTCGATCTCGACGAGGATGTCCGCGAGCAGGATGGCGGGCGAGAGGTTCTTCGCGAGCGTGAGGGCGTCGAAGCCGAGGTAGTCGTTCTCGGCCGCGACATTGACGAGGAAGAAGTCCGGCCACTCCCGCTCCGCGAGGAAACGCTCGAAATAGCCGAGGTAGGCGTCGCTCACGCACGGGGCGCCGCCGCGCACGCTGTAGTACCCGGAGATCTCGCCCGGCGGGCGCCGGTCGTGGATCTGGAGCAGCTGGCCGACGCACAGCGGGAGCGGCAGGCATTCGCGGCCCGAGGTGTACTGGAGGCCGCGCTCGAGCTGGGTCTGATCGAGCGGGAAGGTCTCGCCCGCGTGCAGGCCGAGCCACCGGATGGTCAGCAGGGCGAAAGCCTCGTTGTGGTACGGGGAGAAATTGGGCAGGTAGAGCTTCACGCGCGGATCGCGCAACGAGACCGGCTCGTGGCCGGGGCGGACGACGCGGCCGCCGCGGGTGAGGCGGCACGGCTTGAAGGCCGGCGCGTGGGCGGCGCGCGCGGCGCGGTGGTGGTGGATGATGTCGAGGAACGCCTCCAGGCGGGTCTGGATCCCGGCGTCGGCCGTGTGGGCGTCGATCTCCAGAATGAGGTAGGGCTTGGCGCCGAGCTCCGAGGCGAGCAGCGAGTGGCTGAAGGCGTCGACCGTGCAGCTGAAATTGCTGACGCAGAGCAGGAACAGGTTGGGATGCCGCCGCGCCAGCGCGACGGCGTTCATCATCTGGTTGGCGAAATGCCACGCGGTCGGGCCGCAGTCCACCGGTATCAGGCAGTCGGCGGGAATGGCGGTCACGCCCATGCTGGCGAGCTTGCGGCCCACCGACTGGGAGGCCTCGGGCGTGAAGGCGTTGTAGCTGTGGCCGGCCAGCAGCACGGCCGGCTTCCCGGCGGCGACCGCGTCGTCCAGGGCGCGCTGCCCGAGTTGGTGCAGGGCGCGTTCGGTTTCCGTCTGGGCGCGGACCGCCGCCGCCCACGCCGGCTCGGCCCGCTCGCGGCGGACGCCCAGCTCCCGCACCGCCAGCTCCACCAGCGCCGCGCACCGCTCGTAGCCGCCGGTGAAGTCCAGCAGCGGGGACAGGAAACGCACCTGGGGAAACGCCTTCGCCAGCACGTAGGGGCCCGCCTGGGTGAGGGGACACAGGTAGGAATCCCGGCAGGCGTGGGGCTGCGGCATGCGCATCACGTGCGGCAGGAAGACCAGGTCCACCTGGCGGCGGGCGAGGTCGAGCACCGCCCCGTGGGCGATCTGCACCGGGAAACAAAAGCCCGAATGCGCCTTGAGATCGCCCTGCGGATCCACGTCGGAAAGCACCACCTCCAGGCCGAGTTCCGAAAAGAACGTCGCGTACAGCGGGTACAGCGAGTGCGTCGTCAGCGCCCGGGGGATGCCGAGCCGAACGGGGCCGGCGGCGGGCGCGCGGCGCGCCCGGCCCAGGGAAGCCTCGAGAAACGACCGCGCGTCGTCCAGCACCTGTCCCACCCGCGGGCGGCCGGAACGCCGCGCCGCGTCGGGCGGGGGCGGCGGCGACTTGGCGCCGCGGCGGGGGCCGAAGATCAGCTCGGCCCGCTGCTGCACCAGATCCGGCGCCGCGGCCGGGCGCGCCTTCCGCTGGCCCCCGTTTTCGTAGAGGCTGCAGCGGCCGCCGAACGGAAACCGCCGGCCGGCCACCTCGAACCGGTCGATCCGGCAGAACAGCTGGCAGGCGCGGCAGGTGAACTGGCCGACACGCGTCAGCTCCGGCGCGGCCAGGCGTTGCAGGGAGGTGGCGGCATCCAGGGCTCCGCCGGCGCGTGCGGCGGCCAGCAGGCCGACCCCGAGCGCGCCGAGCAGCTCCGGGTCGGGCGGAATCACGACCGGGCGGTCGACGCTGTGCGCGAAGGCGTGGCCGACCGCGCGATTCAAGGCGACGCCGCCTTGCAGGAGGATCTTCGTTCCCAGGGCGCGCGGGCCCTTGACGCGGGTGAGGTAGTTGCCCGCGATCGCATAGACGAGCCCGGCGGCGATGTCGTCCCGCGACTGGCCCTGCTGCAGAGCGAGCCGGATGTCGGAGTTGATGAACGCCGCGCAGGTCGCCTTGAGGTGCACGGGCGACCCGGCGGCCAGCGCGATGTCGGCGATGCCGGAGACCGGGACCCCGAGGTCGCCCTGCGCGCTCTCCTCGAGGAACGAGCCGGTGCCGGCCGAACACGCGTTGTTCATCGCGTACTCAACCGGGACGCCGCCGTGCAGGCGGATGAACTTGGAATCCTGGCCGCCGATCTCGACGATGGTGTCCGCCGCGGGATCGAAATGGGCCGCGCCGGCGGCCTGGGCGGAAATCTCGTTGTAGATGTGGCGGGTGCCGAGGTAGGCCCCGAGCAACTCGCGGGCGGAGCCGGTCGCGGCCACCAACCCGATGGGCCGGTCGCCCACCGCGGCCGCCAGGGCGCGGAGGCAGTCGCGGGCGGCGGTCACCGGATCGCCGCGGGTGCGCCGGTAGTCCGAGGCCAGGACGCCGCAGGTCGCGGGATCAAGCAGGACGACCTTGGTCGTGGTGGAGCCGGCGTCGACGCCGAGGATCAACGGCCCCGCCGGCACCGCCGGGCGCGGGGCGGCGGGGATGATCTGCACGCGGGGGGCGTAGCGCCGCAGCGGCGGCAGGCGGCCGGGCGCGGGCGGGCGGGCCAGCGCCGGCGTGCGGTGGCGCGGTTCATCGCGGGTGAGCAGCGCGCAGCCCCACGCTTCGAACCAGGGACTTTCCGGCAGCGTCACGAAGTCGGCGGCCGGCACCCGCTCGCGGAGCGCGGCGACCATCGCCGCGTTCCGGGTGACGCCGCCGATCAGCAACACGCGGCGCGGGTCGCGCGGCATCTTCTCGAGGAGCGCGACCACCTTGCCCGCCATGCTGTCGTGCAGCGTGCGCAGGATGTCGTCGACCGCGGCCTCGTGGCGGTTGAGCTTGTGGGTGATGTCGGATTTGCAGTGCACCGAGCAGCGCGCGGCCAGCGGCACGACCCGCCCGGCCGGCGCGCGCCGGATCGCCTCCTCGAGGCCGAGGCCCATGCGGCCGATCTGCTGCACGAAGAACTCCCCGCTGCCGGCGGCGCACTTGTTGTGCGAAAAGACGTGGGCGATCCGGCCGTCCTCGAGGGCGTAGACGAGGAACGACTCGCCGCCGAGGGAGGCCACGGCGCCATAATCGCCGCCGGCTTCGGCGAGCGCGCGCTGGATGGCCGCCACTTCGGGGATGTGGCCGAGATGGCCGGACACGCCGAACCAGGCGGCGCCGGCGAACGAAGGGCCGGCGAGGAGTTCGGCCAGCACCTCCAGCGGGCGGCCCTGGTGCGCGGCGACGGCGGCCTCGCGGGCGTCGCCCCGCAGGGCCACGGCCTTCACCGTCAGGGCGCCGATGTTGATTCCGACGCAGGTCTCGGTGTCGTTGGTCGGCACGGGCTGGACTCCAGAGCCCGGCTTACCCAATCGGCGCCGCGCTGTCGAAGACAGAAGTGAGCGGCGGGAATCGGGAAGCCGGCTCTCAGCCGGGGCGTAGAATATTAAAAGCTAGAAAATCCGCCAAAGGCTGGCATAGGTCCTATTCGACCCATCGGACCTATGCCCAGCACGAATCATCCCGCTGACCGTTCCTGGTCGGGCGTCATCCGGCCGCACGGCGGATATCGCGGGCTCAAGGCATTTCAAAACGCCGAGATCGTCTATGATGCCACGATGGTCTTCTGCGACCGATTCATCAGCTGGAAATCGCGGACGCACGACCAGATGGTGCAGGCGGCGCGCAGTGGAAAGAAGAACCTCGCCGAGGGCTGCGAGGTATCGGGCACCTCGGCGAAATCGGAACTGAAGCTGGTGGGTGTGGCGCGCGGCAGCTTGGAGGAACTGCTGGACGATTATCGGGATTTCCTTCGCCAGCGGCACCTGCCGCTCTGGGACAAGGAGGATTCGCGGGCGCGGGAGGTGAGGCGGAAGGCGTATGCTGACAATCGGTCCTCTGAGACCTATAGGACCTATGTGGAAGGCGGAACCCCGGAAATTGCCGCGAACGCCATGATCAGCCTGATTCACCAGACCAACTACCTGGTCGACCAACTGCTGCGCGAGCTCGACGCGCGCTTCCGCGAGGAGGGAGGGTTCACTGAGCGCCTCTACCGCAGCCGGCACGGCGGACGCTGATCGCCCGGGTCTTCGTCTTGCCGCGGGACCGACACGTGGGCTAGGCTCGAGCCATGGCCAAGGCGTTTCATGAACTCACGGAGCGCGAGGTGCTGGCGCTGGCAATCGCGCTCGAGGAGGAGGACGGCAAGATCTACGGCGCATTCGCGGAGCGGCTGCGCGGGGACTATCCGGCCACCGCGACGGCCCTGACGCAGATGCAGGAGCAGGAATCGGGGCACCGGCACCGGCTGCTGGACGCCTACCGGGCGCGCTTCGGCGAGCACCTGCCCCTGATGCGGCGGCAGGACGTGAAGGGCTTTGTCGACCGCAAGCCGCTGTGGCTGTCACGCCATCTGACCGTGGCGCAGGTGCGCCGCGAGGCGGAGACGATGGAGCTCGAGACGCGGCGGTTCTACGAGGTGGCGGCGCAGCGCACCACCGACGCGGGAATCCGCCAGCTGCTCGGCGACCTCGCGCAGGAGGAGCGGCACCACGCGGCGATGGCGGAGGAATTTGAGAAGCAGCAGACGGCCTCGGGCGCCCGGGCCGAGGAAGATGTGACCCAGCGGCGGCTGTTCGTGCTCCAGATCGTGCAGCCGGCGCTGGCCGGACTGATGGACGGTTCGGTGTCGACGCTGGCGCCGCTGTTCGCCGCCGCCTTCGCCACGCGCAACAGCTGGGATGCGTTCCTGGTGGGACTGGCGGCGTCGGTGGGGGCGGGCATCAGCATGGGCTTCGCCGAGGCGCTGTCGGACGACGGGGCGCTGAGCGGCCGCGGCCACCCGTGGCTCCGCGGCGGCGTGTGCGGAATCATGACCACGCTGGGCGGCATCGGTCACACGCTGCCGTACCTGATCCCCAGCTTCACGGTGGCCACCGGCGTGGCGGTCGGCGTCGTGGCGGTGGAACTGGCCGTGATTTCCTGGATCCGCCACCACTACATGGACACGCCGTTCCTCGCGGCGGCGTTTCAGGTCGTGCTCGGCGGCATCCTCGTGTTCCTCGCCGGAATATTGATCGGATCAGCGTGAGGACGGCTTCGTGGTTCGTACTCGTACTCTTGCTCCATATCTTTCATCGCGATGCTGACGCTTCGGGAGTCGCGGAAGACACGATCGAGAGGGAGTAAGAGCAAGATCCAAGCGAATGGCGGCCCGGCGGATGGACGATATCGGTGGTGGGTCAGTTTGCCGGAATCGCGCGGCAACTGTAGGTCGGGGTTCATCCCCGACGGAGGGAGGTCGACGGTCTCGCTGTCGGGCGTGAAGCCCGACCCACACAAACTGACCCGCTACCATGATATCCCCGGGCTTGACAAGGCCACCCCCCGCCGGTGCACTCGTCGGCTTTTCCAAACGATCCAACTCCGTCCGCATCCGACACATGGCCCTGAAGATCCGTCTTTCCCGCATCGGCACCAAGCACAAGCCCGTCTTCCGGGTGGTGGTGGCCGAAGAGCGCTCCCGCCGCGACGGCGCCGCGGTTGAAATCCTTGGCACGTACACCCC
>JBAIXJ010000529.1:0-2148 GCA_037916645.1 Opitutales bacterium
TAGGAAGGCCGCTTGCGGCCGAAGAGATCGCCCGCGAGCGGGCTCACCACGTCGCCAGCCACCATTCGTCTCCGTCACCGGCGTGGAGCGGTTTCATCAAAACCTTGGCGCAACCGAAATGTAGGTCGGGGTTAATCCCCGACGCGTCGGGCGTAAAGCCCGACCTACACGTTCGGCTGCAACTTTGGCCCACCTGGCTCAGCTGAGCGAGGCCATGTCGATCACGAAGCGGTACTTCACGTCGCTGCGGAGCATGCGCTCATAGGCCTCGTTGATCTGGTCCATGCGGATCATCTCGATGTCGCACGCGATGTTGTGCTGGCCGCAAAAATCCAGCATCTCCTGCGTCTCGGGCAGACCGCCGATGAGCGAGCCGGACAGCGAGCGCCGGCGCAGGATCAGCGGGAACACGGCGATCGGGATCGGCTGCCCCGGCGCGCCGACCTGGACGAGGTTGGCGTCGCGCTTCAGCAAGTTGATGTAGGCGTTCAGGTCGTGCACCGCAGCCACGGCGTCGAGGATGAAGTCAAAGCTGCCGGTGTGCGCGGCCATCTGGGCTTCATCCTTGGAGATCACGACCTCGTCGGCGCCGAGGCGCTTCGCGTCGGCGGCCTTGCCCGGCGAGGTGGTGAAGAGCACGACGTGCGCGCCGAACGCGTGCGCGAATTTGATGCCCATGTGCCCGAGCCCGCCCAGGCCGACGATGCCGACCTTTTGTCCGCGCCCGACCTTCCAGCGGCGCAGCGGCGAATAGGTCGTGATACCGGCGCAGAGCAGGGGGGCGGCCGCGGCCGGGTCGAGGTTGGCCGGGATCCGCAGGACGAAATCCTCCGTCACGACGATGCCCTGCGAGTACCCGCCAAGCGTGCCGCCGCCGAGGATCTTGTCTCCGCTGCCGTAGGTCATGACCATCCCGGAGCAGTACTGCTCCAGACCCGCGCGGCACTCGGGGCACGTGCGGCACGAGTCGACGAGGCAGCCCACGCCGACGAGGTCGCCGACCTTGAACTTCTTCACCGCACCGCCGACCGCCGTCACGCGGCCGATGATCTCGTGGCCCGGCACGGCGGGATACTGGGTGAAGCCCCATTCGTTGCGGACAAAATGGAGATCGGAGTGGCAGACCCCGCAGTAGACGATCTTGATCTGGACGTCCCGGTCCGTCGGCTGGCGGCGGGAGATCGAACGGGCGGCCAGCGGCGTGGTCGCGCTGGCGGCGCCATAGGCTTTGACGCTGTAGACTCGAGGGGTGGGCATGGGATTGGCCTCCGCAAACGTGGTTGATGACGAGGGACGATCTGGTGGCGGGCTCAGCCACTGTATTGCTGTTCGCTGACTTTCTCCATCCAGTCAACCGCTTTGCCGTCGAGCTGCTCCTGGATGGCGAGGTGGGTCATGGCGGTGGCGGGCGCGGCGCCGTGCCAGTGTTTTTCGCCGGGCGCGAACCAGACGACGTCGCCAGGCCGGATCTCCTCGATCGGCCCGCCCCAGCGCTGGGCGCGGCCGCAGCCGGACGTCACGATGAGCGTCTGGCCGAGCGGGTGGGTGTGCCAGGCGGTCCGCGCGCCGGGTTCGAAGGTGACGCTCACGCCGGCGACGCGCGCCGGCGGAGCGGCCTGAATCAGCGGATCGATCCGGACCGTTCCCGTGAACCAATCAGCCGGCCCTTTGGCGGACGGTTGTGAACCACTTCGTTTGATATCCATGACGAGTTGCTCCTTGGATCCGAAATCGCTCTTCACCGCAGATTACGCGGATGAGCACGGATGGCGTCCATTCATCGCCATCAGCACTGATCCGTGTGATCCGCGGTGAAGACTATTCCGCGGTCTCTGTTCTTTCCATCTGGCCCGATGGGGTGATTGCGTTGGTTTAGCCAGCGACCGTCGCCAATCAACGGCCGACCAGTTTTTGGAGGTGTTCCGGATACCGCGCCCCCTGGACCGGGATGGCCGCGGCCGCGGTGGCGATCTCCCGGAGATCGTCCGCCGTGAGTTTCACGGCTGCCGCGCCCAGATTCTCCTCCAAGCGATGCAACTTGGTGGTGCCGGGGATCGGCACGATCCACGGTTTCTGCGCCAGCAGCCACGCGAGGGCGATCTGCGCCGGCGTCGCTTTCTTCAGTGCGGCGATGCGCGTGAGCAGATC
>JBAIXJ010000530.1:0-1994 GCA_037916645.1 Opitutales bacterium
CTTGGCGCCGAGAATGGTTTCCAGCGGCGCGGCGGAGATGGAACTGGCCGCCGGCAGCCCCTCGGCGGTGAACTGATGCGCCGGTTCCGGATGCCCGGTGCGGACCGTCGCGATCGCCGCAAACACCGCCTTCACCCCCGCCGCCAGCTCCGCAACCTTTCCGTCGCCTCCGATGTGCATGAAGTAGACCTTGGGCTGATCGTAGAAGAAGTGGTTGTGCAACGCGGTGACCTCCAGCCCGTGGCCGAGCGCCGCGCTCATGGCCGGGTTCACCTCATCCTCGAAGAGCACGATGTCGCCCATGACCATGGCCTCCGACTTTCCGCCGGCCTTGAACGCGGCCCAGCTCGTGAGGCCCATGAACGGCGGCAGGCGCCAGCCGTCGACCGTCACGGGAACATCCTGGCGCGGCACGCTCACCTTGAAGACGCCCTCCGCGTCATTCCGGGCCCCTTTGAGCCCGGTGACGGTTTCGACCGTGGAGGGGTCAAACCCCAGTTCCACGCCGGAGGCGGCGGGGGCGGCCAGAATCAGGACGCCGGCGGCCAAAGCAGCGGCCGCCCTTGAGAAA
Organism: Opitutales bacterium; assembly: GCA_037916645.1. Lineage (GTDB taxonomy): Bacteria > Verrucomicrobiota > Verrucomicrobiia > Opitutales > Opitutaceae > Fen-1467. The sequence continues at coordinate 572 of JBAIXJ010000530.1, forward strand.
AACGTCTTTTGAGGTGACATGGTTCGGAACGGTTATAGGTATTACGCCTGAAATCAATCTTACCATGCGTTTTTCCGGCTGGCTCCTGCTGCTCTACGCCCTGCCCACGCACCGCAACAGCCTGCGGGTGACGGTCTGGCGGAAGCTGCGGCGCGCCGGGGCGGTGGCGCTGAAGACCTCGGCGTCGCTGCTCCCCGACGCGCCCGAGCACCACGAGCTGTTTCAATGGCTGGCCAAGCAGATCCATGACGGGGGCGGGGAGGCGACGCTCGTCCGCGCGAAGGCGATCGAGAACCTGTCGCGGGCGCAGCTCACGCAGCTGTTCAATGGCGCGCGGGCGGCGGACTATGCCGCGTTGGTCAGGGACCTGACCGATTTCCTGCGGCGGCGCAAAACGAAGCCGGACGGGCCCGGCGGGCCGGAGCTGGAACGCCTGCGTGGGCGCTTCGCGGATATCCAGCGGGTCGACTTCTTCGGGTGCCCGCGCGCCGACGACGCCCGGAGGCTCCTGGCCCGGGCGGCGGCCCCCGCCCGGGCGGCCCGCCGGCCCCTGCCCCGTCTCACGCCCAGCCGCTATCGGAGCCAGACGTGGCTGACGCGGCCCCAGCCGCAGGTCGACCGGGTCGGCTCCGCGTGGCTGATCCAGCGCTTCATCGATCCGCAGGCGAAGTTCGTCTTTGCCCCCCGGGCGACGGATCATCCGGGGGCGGTCCCCTACGACATGGCGGAGGCGGAGCTCACGCACCAGGGCGACGACTGCACCTTCGAAACGCTGCTCAAGCGCTTTGCGCTCCGCGAACGGTCCCTCACGCGCCTGGCGGAAATGGTCCATGACGCCGACCTGCACGACGACAAATTCCACGCCCCCGGCGCCGAGGGCATCGATCGCCTGCTCGAGGGGCTGGCGCGCCTCGGCTGGTCCGATGAGCGGATCCTGCAGCACGGGATCATCTGCTTCGACGCCCTCTATGCCCAGGTGAAGGCCTCCTGAGCACCGGACGCTTTTCCGCCGCACCATCAACAACCTCAATCGCAACCGAACCATGAAATGGATCACCCGTGAACATGTGAAGGTGGACCGGGTCGCGTGCCCCTGGCTCATCAGGAGGTTCGTCGACCCGCAGGCGGCATTTCTCTTCGTCCCCGCAAACACCGTGATGGATGCCGCGCGGCGCGAGCAGGCCACGCCGTTCGACGTGCCGAACGTTGAGCTCGGGCACCACGGCCAGAGGTGCTCGTTCGAGGCGATCCTCGAAAAATACCGGCTGACCTCCAATCCGGCGCTCGTGCTGCTGGGCAGGATTGTGAACGGGGCCGACACGGACAACTCGCTCTGGCACCAGCCGGAGGGGCCCGGGCTGAAGGCGGTCGCCGAGGGGTTCCGGCAGCTCGGCCTCAAGGACGACCACGCGATCAACGCCGC
>JBAIXJ010000531.1:0-4433 GCA_037916645.1 Opitutales bacterium
TCGCCTTCCGGGTGCCACTCCGGTTCCTGCGGCAGTCCGGCGAGTGCGGCAATCTCCGGGAAGTGGACGAGCCAGCCGGTCTGCTCAAGCACCGCGATTCCCCGCGAGGGCACGGTGGATTTGACGGCCCATTTCTCCCACTCCCCCCAGATGCGCTCGACCGGCAGCTCGCGATAGCCGTCAACAATCTGGCGGCAGAGCGTGGCGGTTTCCGGGGCGAGCGTGAGGTCGAACCGGCCGGCAAACTGCATGCCGCGCAGCACGCGCAGCGGATCCTCCGCGAACGCCGCGCTGGTGTGCCGCAGGATCCGCGCCTGCAGGTCCGCCCGGCCCGCGTGTGGATCGATCAGGACGTCGTCAAGCGGATCATACGCGATGGCATTGATGGTGAAGTCGCGGCGGGCCGCCGCCTCTTCGTCGGACAGCCCGGGATCGGGGGCGATCGCGAAACCGCGGTGGCCCGCTCCGGTCTTTGATTCCCGCCGGGGCAGGCTGAAGTCGATCTCGGCGCCGCCGAGGCGGAGCTTGATGACGCCGAAACTGCGTCCGACCAGATCGGGAGAGCCGAAAGGGCCGAGGATCCGCAGCAGCGTATCGTAGGCGGCGCCGGCTACCTCGACATCGAAATCCTTGGGCTCCAGTCCGAGCAGCCAGTCGCGCACGCAGCCGCCGACGAGCCGCGGCCGCCCGACCCCGCGGACGGCGCGCAACACCTCCAGCAATTCATCGGAGAGCTTCATGCGGTGACGATGGGCCGGGATCAGCCCGGCGGGGCGGCCGGGGGGCGGCGCCACCCCATCGCGATCACCAACGACCAGCCGGCCAGGAAGAGCACTCCGCCGACCGGGGTGATCAACCCGGTGACGGCCGGCGCCCCCAAGGCGAGAGCGTAAAGCGACCCGGAGAAGAAGACGACCCCCGCGGTCCAGGACCAGGCCGCGGCGCCGGCCAGACGGGCGGCCCGGTCGGCAAGGTCCGTCCGCCAGCCCGCCAGCGCCAGCAGGGCGACACTGTGGACCAGGTGGTAGGACACCGCGGTCTGCCAGATGGCGACTGTCCCGCGCGCCGCCAGCGCGGCGTGAAGCGCGTGCGCGCCGAACGCGCCCAGCGCAATGCCGGTGAATCCCAACACCCCGGCGGTGATCAATATGCAGCCTCGCGACATGCTTCAAAACGACCAGCGGCAAGTGCCTCAGGACCAACTTCTCCAAGGCCGGCCTGCGCGGCAATGGCGGAAGGAGGAGATTTGCCCGGGCGTCCGGAAGAAACCGGCTGCTCCGGCGGAAAACCGCACCATCTAAAGGGTTGACACATCTGCCTGAAGACCTACCTATGGCACCCTTTTCTGCCCATGAAAACCTTTCTTGCCAAGAAGGGGACGGTCCAACCGCAGTGGCATCTGATCGATGCCGACGGCGTGGTGCTGGGACGCCTCGCGGTGAAGGCCGCCAATCTGCTCCGCGGCCGCCACAAGGCCACCTACACGCCGCATGTGGACACCGGAGATTTCGTCGTGGTCGTCAACGCCGCCAAGGTGGCGCTGACCGGCAAGAAGGACGAGCAGAACACGTACATGTCGTTCTCGGGCTTCGTCGGCGGCGAGAAATACCGCAAGCTGTCCGAGGTGCGCGCGCGGCATCCGGAGTTCATCATCGAGCATGCCGTCCGGGGCATGCTGCCGAAGAACCGGCTCGCCCGGCGGATGATCACCAAGCTGAAGGTGTTCGCCGGCCCGAACCACACCCACGAGGCGCAAAACCCTGTCAAGATTTCCGTCTGATTCCATCCATGAGCGCTGAGCAAGCCATCGCGACATTTGCCGCCACCGGCCGTCGCAAATCCGCCACCGCCCGGGTGCGCCTCGTCGAGGGCACGGGCAAACTCCAGGTCAACGGCCGCGAATTCGAGCGCTATTTCAGCCACGAAAACTTCGCCAAGCAGGCCTACGCGCCGCTGCTCACGGTCGAGCTGCGCGAGAAGATGGATGTGACCGCCAACGTCAGCGGCGGCGGCATCAGCGGCCAGGCCGGCGCCGTGGCGCACGGCATCGCCCGCGCCCTGCAGAAGTTCCGGCCCGAGCTCCGCGCCGCCCTGAAGAAGGCCGGCCACCTCAAGCGCGATCCGCGCGAAAAGGAGCGCAAGAAGGCCGGCCAGCCGGGCGCCCGCAAACGCTTCCAGTTCTCCAAGCGCTGAGCGCGGATCATCCGCGTGCGTCACGGAGCGGAGCGCCCCCGGCGGCCTCCGCTCTTTTTGTCTAGCCTGACTCCGGTTCCCAGTCTTCCTTTCCGTCAACCCTCTCCTGCCATGAAAGTCGGTGTCGTTGGTGCGTCCGGTTATTCCGGCGAGGTCCTCGTCAAGCTGCTGCTCGGTCATCCGCACGTCACGCTGGCGGCGGTGACCTCCCGCCAGCATGCGGGCAAGCCGCTCGCCCAGGTGATCCCGGCCCTGCGCGGGATCGACCGGGGGCTGAAGTTCGTCGACTCCGATCCGGCGGCGCTGGCGGCGGGCGACATCGAGTTGTTCTTCCTGGCGCTGCCCCACGGGGCCGCCGCGACCTTCGCCCGGGCCCTTGTCGGCGCAGGCAAGAAGGTCATCGATCTCAGCGCCGATTTCCGGATCGCCGACCTCGCGACCTACACCCGGTACTACGGCGACCACCATGCGCCGGAGCTGCTGCCGAAGGCCCGCTTCGTCCTGCCCGAGTTGGCGCCGGAGGACTGGAAATCGTTTCCGCTGATCGCGGCCCCGGGCTGCTATCCGACCAGCATCCTCGTGCCCCTGGCGCCCCTCCTGCGGGCGGGCGTGGTGACCCGGGAGCACATTGTCGTGGACTCGTTCAGTGGCGTGAGCGGCGCCGGCCGCAAGGTCGAGGAGGGCTACCTCTATGTGGAGCGCGCCGAGAGCGCGAAGGCGTACGGGCTGCTCAAGCACCGGCACCTGGCGGAAATCGAGGAGCAGCTGGCGCGCGTGAGCGGCGCACCGACCGTCATCCAGTTCAATCCGCACCTGGCGCCCATGCGGCGCGGGATCGCGACCACCATCACCGCGCCCGCGGCGCCCGGCGCGACGCTCGACGCCCTCTACGCGGCGTGGCGGCAGGCCTACGCCGGCCTGCCGTTCATCCAGCTGCTGGCGCCGGGCGAGACGCCGGACACCGCCCACGTGGTCGGCAGCAACCGCGTGGACATGTCCGCGGTGCACGATCCGCGCACGGGGAACTTCGTCCTCACCTCCGCGGTGGACAATCTGCTGAAGGGCGCCAGCGGCCAGGCGGTGCAGATCCTCAATCTGTGGTGCGGCTTCCCGGAAACCGCCGGCCTGGTCTAGGCGGCTTCTACAATACCGTAGTCGCAATGGAAATGTAGGTCGGGGTTAATCCCCGACGCGTCCGGGTGTGAAGCCCGACCTACACATTTGGCTACAGCTTCGGCTAACCCGCCCTGGCGGGCATCCGGCGGACGGAGATCCGCGCCGCCGCGCGCCGGGGCTGATCTTGTTACGCCGTTGCGACGGTTTGCCCGCAAAAACTCTTGCACTTGCGCGCGAATCAAAGTGGGTTCGTTCGGCAACGGGCGCGCGCGCCGAAAAATGATTCCCGACCGGATCACGCGCCGGCCCCCGTCGTCAGACGCCCCGCCATCATGATCGAATTCCGGAAGAAGATTCTCTTCGTGGGCTACGGCTCCGTGGCCGAGTGCACCCTGCCGATCCTGTTCCAGCTGCTGCGCGTGCCGGCAAAAAACGTCACGGTGATGGATTTCGAGGACAAGGCGGCGAAGCTGAAGCCCTGGACGGCCCGCGGCGTGCGGTATGTGCGCGACCGCGTCACCCGGGAGAACCTCGGGCGCCTCCTCGGGCGCTACCTGTCGGCGGGCGACCTGCTGATCGACCTGGCGTGGAACATCGACTGCTGCGCCATCCTGCAATGGTGCCACGACCACGGCGTGCTTTACATCAACACCTCGACCGAGCTGTGGGATCCGTATGCCGGCGCGGCGAACAAGCACCCGACCGAGCGCACCCTCTACTGGCGGCACATGAAGGTGCGCGCGCTCACGGCGGGCTGGCGGGAGCGGGGCCCCTCCGCGGTGATCGAGCACGGCGCCAACCCCGGCCTGATTTCGCATTTCACCAAGCAGGGGCTGCTCGACGTCGGCGCGGCGGTGCTGGCGGACCGGAAGGTCAAGGGCAAAGCGGCCGAGGAGCTGCGCCAGTTGGTGGCGGACCAGAAATTCAACCTCCTGGCCCGCCGGCTCGGCGTGAAGGTCATCCACTGCAGCGAACGCGACACGCAGGTCACCGAACGCCCCAAGCAGGTCGACGAATTCGTGAACACCTGGAGCATCGAGGGCTTCCGGGAGGAGGGCACGACGGTGGCCGAGATGGGCTGGGGGACCCACGAAAAGGAGCTGCCGGCGTTCGCCTACCGGCAC
>JBAIXJ010000532.1:0-1882 GCA_037916645.1 Opitutales bacterium
CCGCCGAACCGATCCAGTACTGGCACCGCGCGAAGAAGGCGGTGGAGACCGAGAAGATCTACCAGGAGCGCTGGCTGCGCTTCGTGTACGAGAATCCCGCCGGGCGGCTGGCGCTGGCGCTGCTCGTTCGCCGGGCCATCTTCTCGCAGTATTACGGCTGGCGCATGAACCGGCGGTTCAGCGGCAACCGGGTCCTGCCGTTCATCGTCGAGTTCAACCTCGACGTCGACGAGTTTGCGAAGTCGGCCTTCGCCTACAAGACCTTCAACGATTTCTTCTACCGGGCGCTGAAGCCCGGCGCCCGGCCGGTCGCCCCCGGCCCGGAGGTGGCCGTGCTGCCGGCGGACGGCCGCCATCTCGTCTTCCCCGAGATCGAGCGTGCCGACGGATTTTTTGCCAAAGGCGCCCGGTTCACCGTGGCGGAGCTGCTGGGCGAGGCGCACCTCCCGCCGGACCGCCAGGAGCTGGCCGCCCGCTTTGCCGGCGGAGCGATGCTGATCTCCCGCCTCGCGCCGCCGGATTACCACCGGTTCCACTTTCCGGTGAGCGGCAGAGTGGGCGAGGCGCGGCCGATTTCCGGCTGGCTTTATTCGGTTCATCCGGTCGCCCTTGCGCGAAACGTGCGCTACCTGGTCGAGAACCGGCGCATGGTGACGCTGGTCGAATCGCCCGTCTTCGGGACCGTGGCGATGGTGGAGATCGGCGCCACCTGCGTGGGTCGGATCCGGCAAACCTATCTGGCCGGACGCATCTTTGAGAAAGGCGACGAAAAGGGGCTTTTTGCCTTCGGCGGCTCCTGCGTGATCACCTTGTTCTCGCGCGGCAGGATCCGGTTCGATCCGGACCTGATCGAGCAAAGCGCGCAGCACCGGGAGACCTATGCGAAGATGGGCGAACGCCTTGGCGTGAGCCCGGCGTAATTGCCGCCCGAAGCGACGTTTGTGGTGAGGCAGGGGCCGGCGGGCTCCCATCGCCCCGGCCCGAGTCATATTCTCGGGCCGCTGGTTGCAACCGCCGCCAAGCGGGGTTTCTTGCCTCGTTTACTGGACTTAAGGGTCCCTTCTCATTCCGCCATGAATCCCAAGTTCGCCCATTATGCCAACCCGGAGGCGCTCGTCGACGGCGACTGGCTGCAGGCCCACCTCAATGACCCCGGCATCCGGATTGTCGAAAGCAACGAGGACGTCCTGCTGTACGACACCGGGCATATCCCGGGCGCCGTGCACATCGACTGGCGCGGTGACCTGCAGGACAACGTCGTGCGCGACTACGTCACCCCGGAGGGTTTCGCCGAGGTCTGCGGCAAGAACGGGATCACGCCCGGAACGACCGTCATCTTCTACGGCGACAAGTCCAACTGGTGGGCGGCCTATGCGCTCTGGGCCTTCCAGCTTTTCGGGCACACGCGCGTGAAGCTGCTGGATGGCGGCCGCGACAAATGGCGGGCCGACGGGCGCCCGATGACGCGCGAGAAGCCGTCCTATCCGCGGGCGAAATATCCGGTGCCCGCGCAGCGCCGCGACGGCGAGATCCGCGCGTTCTTCGAGGACACGCTGGCGCAGATGAAGACCCAGCGGCCGTTGATCGATGTGCGCTCGCCGGGCGAGTTTCGCGGCGAGATCACCCACATGCCCGAGTATCCCCAGGAGGGCGTGCTGCGCGGCGGCCACATCCCGGGCGCGCGCAGCGTGCCGTGGAAGACCGCGGCCAACGACGATGGCACGTTCAAGACCGCAGACGAGCTGAAGAAGATCTACACGGAGAATCTCGGCCTCAAACCCAACGACGACATCATCGCCTACTGCCGCATCGGGGAGCGCTCGAGCCACACCTGGTTCGTGCTCACCTACCTGCTCGGCTACAAGAAGGTCCGCAATTACGA
>JBAIXJ010000533.1:0-2479 GCA_037916645.1 Opitutales bacterium
GCGGGAGGAGAAGATCTGGGCGGAGCTGGGCACGCCTCGACAAGTGAGGGCGGACGCGCGCAGTGTGAAGCTGAATTTGCGGACGCGCCGCGGGCGCCGCCGGCGCACGGCTTTCCGGTTTGGATTCATCACATGCGGAAACTGTAGGCTGCGAGCTCGCTCGCGCCAGAATAGCGCCAGCCCCTCGGCCTTGCTCGGGGCCCTGAGCGGAGGCGAATGGGCAAGCTGGCGGCCTACATTTGCGAAACCATACCGGAAGGCTCGCGCCGCCGGAGAGCGCGGAAAAGATTGTGATGGAAATATCCGGCCCAACTGTTGTATGCACTCCGCACTTTTGAAGCACACGTGAGCGCGTCCCCGACCAACCGCCCGCCCGCTGCCGCGGCTGAATCCCGGGCCGGCCGTCAATCCGCCGGCACCCGGCGCCCCCATTGATGGATATCGCCGAGATCACAGCCAAGGCGCGGGTGTTGCTGGAAGCGCTGCCCTACATCCAGGATTTCCACGGAGCGATTTTCGTCGTGAAGTACGGCGGCAGCTTCATGGACGATCCGGATGCGACCGTGCGGGCCCGGGTGGCCCACGACATCGCCTTCCTGGCCGCGGTGGGCATCAACGTCGTCGTCGTGCACGGCGGCGGCAAGGCCATCAGCCGCGCCATGGAGAACTCCGGACTGAGCCCGACGTTCGTCAACGGCCTCCGGGTCACGGACGAGGCCACCATGGCCGTGGTCAAGAAGACGCTCAATGAGATCGTCAACCGCGATGTGTGCGATGCCATCGCGACCGCCCGGGCGAAACCCAAGGGCCTGTTCGGCGACACCGTGCTGGTCTGCCAGAAGCTCGTCACCGACGACGATGGCAACCCGGTGGATCTGGGCTACGTGGGCGAGGTCACGGAGGTGAAGGTCAAGCTGATCAAGAAGGAGATCGCCGACGGCTTTGTGCCCGTCATCTCCCCTGTGGCGGAGGGCTTCGACGGCCGCCCGTACAACGTGAACGCCGATCTCGTGGCGGGACGGGTGGCCAGCGCTCTGCGGGCCCGCCGGCTGGTCTACATGAGCGACGTGCCCGGCCTGCTCGCCAATCCGGCCGACCCCGAGTCGCTGATCTCCACCCTGCGCGTCGGCCAGGTCGACGACCTGAAGAAACGCGGGATCATCGACAAGGGCATGCGGCCGAAGATCGCCAGCGCCATCCGCGCCCTGCAGGAGGGGGTCCAGCGGGTGCACCTGGTCGACGGCCGCCTCCCGCAGAGCCTGCTGCTGGAGATCTTCACGGACCGCGGCATCGGAACGGAGATCATCAGCGACTGACCCGGCCATTCGAACCACGGCGGGCCGGTCGGAGAAACCGTCCGGCCGGGACCACGCGTCCCCGCGCCCCACTCATCCCACTTTGCCATGCAATCCACGATCATCCGCACCAGCACGGCCGACGTCTACGACGCCTACGTGATGAAAAATTATGCCCGTCCCGCGCTTACCCTGGTGCGCGGCAACGGCTGTGTCGTGTGGGATGACCAGGGCCGCGAGTATCTCGACTTCACCTCGGGCATCGCCGTCAGCGCGCTGGGTCACTGCCACCCGGTCTGGGTCGAGGCGGTGCGCCGCCAGGCCGGTGAGTTGGTCCACGTCAGCAACCTGTTCCGCAATCCGCAGCAGGGGGAGCTCGCGCGCCAGCTCGTGCTCCGGGCGGGGCCGGGGCGGGTCTTCTTCTGCAACAGCGGCGCCGAGGCCAACGAGGCGCTGATCAAGCTTGCGCGCCTGCATGGCGCGAAGAAGGCCGGGGGCGAGGAGGGCAAATGCTACAAGATCATCTGCGCCAAGAACGCCTTTCACGGCCGCACGTTCGGCGGCATGAGCGCCACGCCCCAGGAGAAGATTCAGAAGGGGTTCCGGCCGCTCGTGCCGGGCTTCGCGTTTGGCGAGCTGAACAACCTGCCGAGCTTCGCCGACCTGATCGACGACCAGACGTGCGCCATCTTCGTCGAGACCATCCAAGGGGAGGGCGGGGTCAATCCCTGCACGGACGAATTCCTCGTCGGCCTGCGGCACCTCTGCGACCGGCACCAGCTGCTGCTGTTGCTCGATGAGGTGCAATGCGGCATCGGGCGCACCGGCAAATTCTATGCCTTTGAGCACGCGGGCATCATGCCCGACGCCATCGGCATGGCGAAGGCCCTGGCGGGCGGCATCCCCATCGGCGCGGTGTGGGTCCGGGAAAACGCGGCGGAGTATTTCAAACCCGGATCCCACGGCACGACCTTTGGGGGCACGCCGCTGGCCTGCGCCGCCGCCCTGGCTGTCCTCCAGGTGATCGACAAGGAGAAGCTGCTGACGAACGTCGCGACCAACAGCGGCCCCTGGCTCAGGAGCCTGGAGCGCCTGGTGGACGATTTTCCCCAGCACATCCGGGAGGTGCGCGGCAAGGGCTACATGATTGGGCTGCAGATGACCGGCGAACCGGGTCCCACCCA
>JBAIXJ010000534.1:0-5763 GCA_037916645.1 Opitutales bacterium
TCTGGAGCGGATGCCAGGGGTTCGTGGTGACGCGCGGCTATACGGAGGTCTACGGCGACTACGGCTACGTCGGGCCGTGGGACGACGGTCCGGTGGAGGTCGTGGGCGGGTCCATCGAGCCGCCGCCGTACCGGCGCCCGGATTGGGATCACCGCGAGGAGGATGACCGGCACCGGCAGGATGAAATCCGCCAGCGCGATGAGGACAACCGGCGTCGCGACCAGGATAACCGCCAGCGCGACGATGAGGATCGCCGGCGTCAGGCCGAGGCGGGCCCGGACCGGAACCGAGCGCCGGAACACCCACGTCAGGGCCAGCCGCCGCCGCCGGAAAACCGGGTTACGCCAAGGCCGCAGCCGGGACCGGTCCAGCGCCCGGCGCCGGTCGAGAATCCGAGGACGATCGAGCATCCGTCGCCGGCACCGAGGAACGCACCCGCGCCGCGCACCGCTCCGGCACCGCAACCGCCGCCGGGACCGCGCGTGGCCCCCGGGCCGGTGGAGGCACCGCGCCCGATTCCGTCGATTCCGAACAACCCGCGGCCCGGTTCCCCGCGCACCAACGAGAATCACGAGCGCTGAGCGCCCGACTGTGCCACCGTCAGCCTGTCCGGCGGCCGCCGGCGGGCGCGCGCCGTTTGCCCCATGAAAAAATCCCTCGGCGTCAAACCCCTGGTCTACCCCACGCCGGTGTTTGTCGTGGGCACCTACGATCGTGAGGGGAAACCCAATGTGATGACGGCCTCGTGGGCCGGCATCTGCTGCTCGCGGCCGCTGTGCGTGGCGGTGTCGCTCCGCAAGGCGACCTACAGCCACGGAAACATCGTGGCCCGAAAGGCCTTCACCGTCAGCCTGCCCTCGGTGGGACAGGTCCGCGCGGCCGACTTTTTCGGCACGGTGTCCGGCCGGAACACCGACAAGCTGGCGACCGCGCGGCTGACCCCGGTGCGCAGCGAACTGGTCGACGCCCCCTACGTGCAGGAGTTCCCGCTCGTCCTCGAGTGCCGGCTGGCGCACACCTTTGAGCTGGGCCTGCACACGGAATTCGTGGGCGAGGTCCTCGATGTGAAGGCGGAGGAGGCGGTGCTCCGTGCGGATGGCGAGCCCGACCTCCGGAAGCTCCAACCCCTGGTCTTCGCGCCCGGCGTCGAGGAGTACTACGCGATCGGCGACCGGGTCGCCGCAGCATTCACCGTCCGGACGGCGCCCTGATTTCTGCGGGCACGGGCCGGCGGCTCAGCGCAGGCGGGCGAAGCTCGACTGCAGGAGTTCGAGGCTGGAGGCGCCCTTGGACCGTTCGCGGGCCGTCGCGATCAGCCCGGCCTCGAGGGCATTCTTCGTCGGGCGGTTCGCCTCGTAGAACACGCCGAACACGCCCGGCCAGGGCAGCGTGGCGAGGCGGAAGGCCTCCACCTCGTTGGTCGGATCGTGGCGCCGCGCGTCCTCGGGCGAGCCGTCGTTCTTCTTCTCCTCGATCAGCTGAAAGGTCCCGTTCTTGCGCGGGTTTCCCGCGTCGAACGCGCCCGGATAGAACTCCACGCACTCGGAGAGGATCTCGACCACCGAGAAGCCGTCGTGCCGCGCGGCCCGCTCCATCATCTCGGTCATGTGCGCCACCTGGCTGGCGTGGCTGCGCGCGATGAACGTGGCCCCGCTGTTGATCAGCGTGCGCATCGGGTTGATCGGCTGGTCGACCGCCCCCGTCGGATCCGTCTTTGTCTTGAAGCCGATGGGCGAGGTCGGCGACGTCTGCTTCTTGGTCAGGCCGTACACGAAGTTGTCCATGATGACGTAGGTCATCCGGACGTTCTTGCGTGCCGTGTGGACGAGATGGTTGCCGCCGATCGAATAGCCGTCGCCGTCGCCGCCGAAGACGAAGACGTGCAGGTCGTCGCGGCTGAGGCTGATGCCCGCCGCGAGCGGCAGGGCGCGCCCGTGCAGGTAGTGGCCGCCGTGGGTGTTGACGAAATAGGGGAAGCGCGACGAACAGCCGATCCCGGCGAAGATCACGATGTCCTCCTGGCGGTACTGCAGCTTCTCCAGCGTGCGCTGGAACGAGGCGAGGACGGCGAAATCCCCGCACCCCGGGCACCAGGTGGGATGATCGGCGACGAGGGCCTTGCGCGTGAGGGGCGCGCGGGCGGCGGCGGCGGGCGGGGCGGCAGGGACGGAGGAACTCATGGGTGACGAATGACTGAAATCGGGAGAGAGGTCAGGAGTCAGAGGCCAGAGGTCAGCAGGGAGAGATCTCAGATTGGGTACTTGGGATTTGTCCCCTGGGATTTGCGCGCCTCAGCGCGCAAAGGGCGGCCGGGTGGGGAGGTCGATCGGCCGGGCGAGCCGGTGCGCGACGCCGTCGATGACCTCGCGGACCTTGAAGGTCAGGCCTTCGGTCTTGGTGATGCTGCGGATGCCGGGGTTGGCGTAGCGGGCCCGCAGGAGCGTCGCGAGCTGGCCGAAGCCGTACAGGCCCTCGTCGTTCATCTCCACGACGATGATCTCGCGGTAGCGCGCGAAGATCTCCTCGAGCCCGTTGGGGAGCGGATGCAGGTGGCGGAGATGGATCTGCCCCGCCTGGACGCTGCCCGCCCGCAGGCGGACCACGGCCTCGCGGATCGGGCCCCAGGTCGAGCCCCAGCCCACGAGCAGCACGGTGCCCTCGTGGTCGCCGTACACCTCGGGCAGCGGCAGTTCGGCGCCCAGCGCCTTGATCTTCTCGCGCCGCTTGGCCGTCATCTGGGCGTGCATCGCCGGGTTGCCGGACGGGTGGCCGTCCTCGTCGTGCTCCAGGCCGGTGACGTTCGGATATTTGCCCGAGGCCATGCGGGTGCCGGGCGGCGCGTGGTGCGTCAGCCGGTCGAGCGGGTAGGGCTTGAAATCCGCGCCGCGCTCGGCGACGTCGGGCTTCACCTCCACCATCAGGTGGGCGAGGTCCGGCTCGTCGAACGCCTCGATCCGGGTGGCGAGCGACTGGTCGGTGAGGATGAGCACGGGCGTGCTGTACTTGCGGGCGATGCGGCCCGCCTCGAGCGCGACATAGAAACAATCTTCGACGTTGCGGGGCGCGAGGACGACGCGCGGCGTGTCGCCGTGGCTGCCGTAGACGGCCTGCAGGAGGTCGCTTTGCTCGACGCTGGTGGGCAGGCCGGTGCTCGGCCCGCCGCGCTGGACGTTGACCACGATGAGCGGCATCTCCGCCATCACCGCCCAGCTGAGCGCCTCCATCTTGAGGGAAAGGCCGGGGCCGGAGCTGCCGGTGACCGCAAGGTGGCCGGCGTACGCGGCGCCGAGCGCGTAAGCGACCGCCGCCAGCTCGTCCTCTGCCTGCACGAACACGCCGCCGTATTTCGGCAGCTCGGAGCGGAGCTGCTCCATGATCGTGGACCAGGGCGTGATCGGGTAGGCGGCGCCGTAGCGCACGCCCGCGGCGATGAGCCCGTAGGCCAGCGCCGTGTTGCCGTCCATCGTCACCTGCGGCCGGCCCGAGGCGCGCCGCGCGGATTCGAAGCGGAAGAAGCAGTCGCGGATGTTGTCCGCCGGGTAGGCGTAGCCGGCGTCGAAGGCCAGCATGGCGTTGCGCACGATGTCCTCGGAACGTCCGCCGAAGCGCTCCTTGACCAGCGCGGTCAGCTTGGCGACGTCGAGCTGGAAGATGCGCGCGAGCAGACCGAGCGTGAAGATGTTCTTGCCCTTGTCCTTGGCGGCGCCGCCCACCGCCTCGATCGTGCGGCTGGTGATCGGCACCCCGATCGCGGTGAAGCGCTTGTCGTCGGGATTCGGCGCCACGTGGTCGGTGTCGTAGAGCAGCACGCCGCCGGGTCGCAGCGAGTTGAGATGCTGCTCGTAGCTGTGCTGGTAGAACGCCACCAGGAAATCCGCCTGGTCGCCGGCGGACAGGATGTCGCCGGTGCCCATCCGTACCTGGAAGATCGACGGCCCGCCGGAGATCGTGGACGGGATCGTCATGTACGTCATCACGTCCTGATCCGAGCGGCCGGCGAGGCGGGCCAGGAAGCCGCCCACCGTCTGGATGCCATCCTGGGAGTCGCCCGCGAGGCGGATGACGACGTCCTGAATGGCGCGGGGCTGGCCGTCCGCCGTGGAACCGTCGCCAGACAAATCAGTTAGGTTTGGACCGACCATGGTTTCGGGGTTGCGACAAGGTGCGCCCAATGGAGTCTGAGTCAACGGGCCGGCCGCTTCAGAGGCGGTTAATCAGAAACCGTCAGCGAACGCCGTTCCGCCAAAAGGGATGTTTATGCGCATTCTTCATGCCCCGCGCCTGAATCGGGGGCTGGCAGGTCGCGGCTTGCGCGCGCGGCCACACCAGCCTGGCGCTTGCGCCGGCCGCGAACTTCGACCCTCCGGTCCGATTCGGCCGGACAGCGCGGATGGCATGGAACGTTTGTCACGTAATACGTGACAAACGCCGAAGGGGGCGTCCGTTCGCCGCGCGCCTGAACTCCAAACTCCAAACCCCAAACACCAAACGCCAAACTCCAAACTCAGCCCCCGCCTCAGCCGGCGAGCTGCGCGCAGGCGGCGTGGCGCGGGCACGTCACGAGGTGATCGTTGACCATGCCGGTGGCCTGCATGTGGGCATAGCAGATCGTGCTGCCGACGAAGGTGAAGCCGCGCGCCTGCAGGTCCTTGCTCAGCTTGTCGGACACCGGCGTGCGCGGCGGAATCTCGCGCGTCGAGCGCCAGGCGTTCTGGACCGGCCGGCCGTCGACGAAGCGCCAGATGTAGCGGTCGAAGCTGCCGAATTCCTCCTGCACGGCGAGGAAGGCCCGGGCGTTGCGGATGGCCGAGGCGACCTTGAGGCGGTTGCGGACGATGCCCGGATTGGCGAGGAGCGAAGCCGTTTTGCGCGCGCCATAGCGGGCGACCTTCGCGGGGTCAAAGCGATCGAAGACGCGCCGGTAATGGTCGCGCTTGTTGAGAATGGTGAGCCAGCTCAGCCCGGCCTGCGCGCCCTCGAGGACAAGAAACTCGAACAGCAGGCGATCGTCGTGCAGCGGCACGCCCCACTCGGTGTCGTGGTAGGCGAGGTACCGCGGGGTGGTGATGGCCCAGGGGCAGGGGGCGGCGGCAGGAGGCATGCGCGGACAGTTGCGACATCGCAAACGAACGCAAGCCGCGGCGAGCGTCCCAGCTCAGAACCCAAGACCCAAAACTCAAAACCCTGAACTGCCGCCTCAGGTGGCCGTCGGCCGCCCGCCCGCGGCCAGCAGGCGGTCGCGGTTGCCGCGCAGCACGTCCGTGTAGGCGCCGCGCTCGATGGCCACCGCCCGCTCGTGATAGCGCCGGCCCTTGAGGCCGCCCTTGATGAAATGATTCCGCTCCATGAACTCGCGGCGGGCCAGGTAGAGCAGGGTCGGGTCCTGCCGGTAGAGGAAGAAGTTCAGGTCGTTGTACAGCGCGGCATTCCACGGCGCCGTCCGGAAGATGTTCCGGCTGTGCGCGAACTGCCCCAGCAGCGACATCCCCGCGGCCACCAGGCCGGCGCCTATCAGCGCCGCGCCGAAACTGATCGGGACCGGCGGTGTCTCCCCCTGGCCGGTCCACGCGCCGGCGATGATGCCCCCCGCCGCCGCGGCCATCAGGATGCGGGGCAGCGTGTACATCGTCAGCCGCGACAGCGGCTCGAGGTTGGTGTTCGGCGTGAGCATCTTGTAGAGCGCCAGCAGCTCCTCGCGCGCGATGGGCGAGCCGTTGAGGAGAATCCGGGCCTCGGGGTGGCGCCGCGTCTTGCGCAGCACCT